>JALWQD010000124.1 GCA_026994735.1 Gammaproteobacteria bacterium
GTTTTCCCTGCTTGATCATGATCTTGTGCCAAAGAAACTGATGGCCTGTATCAATAGATCTTTGCAGGCACATGGTTATTGGCTATACCGCTTTCCATCGAAATTTTCCTCTGCCAATAATCATTTTATTGCCGAGGCTGCCGGTCTGTATATTTTGTCGTCCCTGGCCCCGTGGCTGGATGATAGCCAGGTTTGGCATAAATACAGTCGTAAGGTGCTGATTGATGAAGTAATGAAGCAAATTCTTCCTGATGGCGTAGGTGCTGAGCAGTCCCCGACATACCAGGCATTTACACTCGAATGGTTAATGCTCTGCGCACGCGTCGGGCAAGCTACTTCCGATCCCTTCCCTGATCGTTATCTTGAAAGAATTAATCTTGCTGGCGAATATCTTCGCTGGTTGACTGATAATAATGGTAATCAGCCAAAGATCGGTGATGATGACGAAGGCCATGTGATTTTTTCCAATGACCCGCGCGAAAAATATGTCACTTCTGTGCTTTCCTGTATTAGTGCTTTTAGCTTTGATGAGAGTATCTTTCCGCCGGGGTTTAGGCCACATTTGCGGAATGCTTTTTTGGGGGGGAGTGACAATGAAGGGGTTAAACCGCAACAGTTGAGTGGCAGCCGTTGTTTTAAATCCGGTGGGTATTCGATTTATCGTACGGGTCAGGGCGAGCGTGAATCTGTCATTGTCTTTGACCATGGTCCACTCGGTTACTTGTCAATCGCTGCCCATGGGCATGCCGATGCCCTGTCAGTCTGGTTGAGCCGCAGTGGTGTTCCTGTTCTGGTCGATTCGGGCACATATCTCTATCATTCGGGCAAGGAGTGGCGCGATTATTTTCGTGGTACAAGTGCTCATAACACATTGACCTTGTCAGCGATAAATTCGAGCCAGATATCAGGCCCTTTTAATTGGTCCGATAAGGCCAAGAGCAGGCTCTTGGAATTTCGCCATTGTGGCGATACTCGCTTGCTTGTTATGGCAGAACATGAGGGGTATAAAAAGCGTTTTGGCGTTAATCATGTTCGTAAGTTATCGATGGATGAAAATGAGATTATCATTGACGACTGGCTTGAAGGGCCGCCTGGTACTTACGCTGTGACAATAGGCTTTACGATTAATCCCGAGATGAGTATCAGGCAAGATGGTGATCAGTGGCGGGTGCTTGATCAAGAGGAGGTGACAGTATTGACATTAGCATCACGACAACCCTGTTTCGCTGGTCGGATTGAACGGGCTCAAAAAGAGCCTATTTCTGGTTGGTACTCACCATCATTTGGCAGCCTATTACCCGCTGGCCGCCTTGTTTTTGAAGGACTGATTGATAGCAATGAAAAAATTCAAATAGCAATCACATTGCCTGGCTGAAGAAAAAAATCGTTAGGGCAGTTAACAGGAATAACCGAATGAATGATTGATTTTTCCGGCGATATTCTGAAAAGTAGCCAGTTCCTTTGTGGATAACGCTGTTTTCCATTTTTCGTCGAGTGAAATACCTTTATCGATATTCATCCGCATGGGGTTTCCAAGGATATGCTGTTCGTTATGCTGTATTTCGGTTGTTAGCGATGGCGCCAGGTCGAGAAAGTCATAGAGTCCGGTCATGGTATTTTCGGGATTACGGCAAAGATCTTCATAGCGTATAAGGAGATGGTTCCCAGGGGCTATATAACGTGTCACATTAGGGAACTCCTGGCAGGTCTGTTTCCATTCATTGGCTGCTTTGGCAATATCCATA
>JALWQD010000125.1 GCA_026994735.1 Gammaproteobacteria bacterium
TATCGGCTGATCATCGACCTCGGCGGCCAATAAAACCGGGTCATCACGAACGTATTCATTCACCCCCCAAAGGGCAAAAGGAATAATAATAAGGATAATAATAATCCAGGCTATAACGCCCTGGGCACGATCACGAATGGCTTGTAACATGGTATGAACAATCCCGAGGCAGAATCAGCACGATGAGATGTTCTCAGATGAACATCCGCTGAAAACGTAAAGGTCATCAGAATCTGAAAAAATTATGGCACATCTCCGACAAGGCTGATGTGCCACAAGGACTACTAAACATGGCGGAGTGGACGGGACTCGAACCCGCGACCCCCGGCGTGACAGGCCGGTATTCTAACCAACTGAACTACCACTCCAGAAAGAGTATTAAGATCTTCTTTGCATCTCAATGACCCGAAGATCATTGGTGGGTGCTGAGGGGATCGAACCCCCGACATTCGCCTTGTAAGGGCGACGCTCTCCCAGCTGAGCTAAGCACCCATATAACCGTTTACTTTATGGCATCCTTAAGCGCTTTGCCAGCCTTGAAAGCGGGTAACTTGGAAGCCTTGATCTGAATCGTTTCACCCGTCTGAGGGTTGCGCCCCTGACGTGCAGCACGCTCTTTTACAGAGAAGGAACCAAAGCCGACGATCGTCACCTGGTCACCCGACTTGAGGGTGCTGGTAATCGTATCAAGAACGGCGTTAACTGCACGTCCGGCTTCATCTTTAGTCAGGCTGGCCGAATTGGCAACGGCATCAATCATTTCTGTTTTGGTCACGCTGGCATTCCCCTGGTTATTATAAAAGCGTTTGTCACCGTGGCTTCACTGCATGGCCACACGACAGGGCGCATTTATAGCAATGCGAGGAAACCTCTGTCAAGAAAAAACTGCCCAAGCAGTCGATAATCTCAAACAACAAACGTGTCAACGACGGCAAAAATCATGGCAGTTAAAAAATGTTTTTTTCCTTACACTGTCAAACACAGCCGCAAGCCATTGATTGCGTAGGTGGCAAGGCGATAGGACGACACCCACAAACACGTCAGCGGCGTCCCGCGAAAAAGATTTCTGTGGCCATTCGATCAGGCATTGTTTTTCGGCAAAACAACGGCGTCAAGCAAAAACAGCTCAAGATGACTTCGTCAACGGTCTGCAGCACGATACAGGCGCTTCCATGGCCTCAGCCAACGAGAAGGGCTCTCGCAACCACCAGCCCATCCCAAGACAAAAGACAACCATATACCAGCAAAAAAGCTGTAAACGCCTTAGCGCGACCCTGCGTCAATGAGGTCGCATCGATGTCCTTCGTTTAACTCCCGTGGCGCCGTCTTCATTCTTGCTACTGATGGTGACACCTTCATCATTATCAGGTTTCGGTGATTGCAGCAGGGCAATCTCCAGCACCTCATCAATCCAACGCACCGGTTTTATCGTCAAGTGCTGTTTGATATTGCGCGGAATCTCGACCAGGTCACGCTCATTTTCCGCGGGAATAACGACGGTCTGTATACCGCCGCGATGGGCAGCCAACAGTTTTTCCTTCAGACCGCCAATCGGCAAGACTTCGCCACGCAAGGTAATTTCCCCCGTCATGGCAACATCTGCATGCACAGCAATACCGGTCAATGCCGAGACCAGTGCCGTACACATGCCAACACCGGCACTGGGGCCATCCTTGGGAATAGCGCCTTCAGGAACATGGATATGAACATCATAGTTTTTATAAAAACCGTCATCAATACCGAGCAGGTGGGCACGACTGCGAACAACGGTCATCGCCGCCTGTACGGATTCTTGCATGACATCACCCAATTGTCCGGTAATCGTCAATTTTCCCTTGCCCGGAACAATTGCCGTCTCTATTGTCAGCAAATCACCGCCCACTTCTGTCCAGGCCAAACCGGTTACCTGCCCAATCTGGTCGTAATCCTCAGCAAGGCCATAACGAAAACGGCGCACACCGAGATAGCGGCCAAGATTACGCGAAGTCACATTGATCCGCTTGCCCTTGTATTCGTCAAGTTGAATACCCTTTACAACCTTCCGACAGATTTTCGAAACTTCGCGTTCAAGCGAGCGCACACCCGCCTCGCGTGTATAGTAACGAACAATGTCACAGATAGCGCTGCGACCAATGCGAATCTCGTCATCGTCAAGGCCATTATCCTTTACTGCTTTCGGATTCAGATAACTCTCGGCAATATGGAGCTTTTCATCTTCAGTGTAGCCAGAGAGACGAATCACCTCCATCCGGTCAAGCAAGGGTCCGGGAATATTCATGCTGTTGGCGGTACAGACAAACATCACGTCGGAGAGATCATAATCAACTTCAAGATAGTGATCATTGAAGGCATTGTTCTGTTCCGGATCAAGCACTTCAAGCAAGGCCGAAGCCGGGTCACCACGAAAATCCATCGCCATCTTGTCGATTTCATCGAGCAAAAAGAGCGGATTACGCACATTAGCCTTACTCAGGTTTTGAATAATTTTCCCTGGCATAGCACCGACATAGGTACGTCGATGCCCACGGATTTCGGCTTCATCGCGAACACCACCAAGCGACATGCGGACAAATTTACGATTTGTTGCCCGTGCAATCGAACGCCCGAGTGAAGTCTTGCCAACCCCCGGGGGACCGACAAAACACAAGATAGGTCCCTTCAATTTATCGACACGTTGCTGCACGGCCAGATACTCAAGAATCCGCTCCTTAACCTTATTCAAACCATAGTGGTCTTCATCGAGGATCTCTTCCGCTTTCGTCAAGCTGCGCAGAATCTTGGTCTTTTTCTTCCACGGAACAGCGATCATCCAGTCAATATAGTTACGGACAACAGTCGCCTCGGCCGACATCGGTGACATCATCTTCAATTTATTCAGCTCGGCAAGAGCCTTTTTGCGTGTATCTTTACGCATTCCAGAACGTTCGATCTTTGCCTCCAGCTCCTCAAATTCACTGGGCACATCTTCCATGTCACCAAGTTCTTTCTGGATCGCCTTCATTTGTTCATTGAGGTAGTATTCGCGCTGGCTCTTTTCCATCTGCCGTTTCACACGACCGCGCACGCGCTTCTCGACCTGCAGCAAATCAACTTCCGATTCGATCAGTCCCATCAAGCGTTCCAGGCGTAGCTGGACATCAAGCTGGGCCAGTAATGCCTGCCTGTCGTCAACCTTCAGCATCATATGCGCGGCGATGGTATCGGCAAGGACACCGACCTCTTTGATATTCGCCAGGGAGGTCAGCACTTCGGGGGGAATCTTGTTATTCAATTTCACGTACTGTTCAAACTGAGCCATCACGGAACGGCCCAGCACTTCGGTCTCACGCTCGCCCGGCTCGTTAGAGTCGAGCAAGGCGACATCGGCAATAAAGTATTCATCAAGGCTGTTAAACTGCAGCAGCTGGGCACGCTCAACACCTTCGACGAGTACCTTGACAGTGCCATCAGGCAATTTGAGTAACTGCAGGATCGTCGCCGTCGTGCCAATATCATGAATATCATCAGGTGTCGGCTCATCAATCGCAGCACTCTTTTGTGCCGCCAACATGATTTGCTTATCCGCATCCATCGCCGCTTCAAGCGCTAATATGGACTTCTCACGGCCAACAAACAGCGGCAACACCATATGGGGATAAACGACCACATCCCGCAGCGGCAATACAGGCAAGAGCAAGCGACCTTCGCCCGCTTCTAGTACTGGATCCTGATCGTTTACATCCTCTGTCATGAAAACCTCTGGTGTTTATTACGAAACCGCATCAAAACTTCGTAGCAAGTCTACGATAATTTCCGCAAGAAGGGAGTTCCCTGCAGGATATATGAGGGCACATAAAAAAGAAATCAATCGCCGCAAGCGAGAAAGCTTGTCAATGGCCCGCCCAGCATTATTCGATTATGCCACTACGGTGCCCTGACGACTGTTCCGTAATGACCGGGCATAAATAAGGGCAGATCTGGACAGCGCGGAAAAACAAACTTGCCAAAACAATGAAGAAGGTCGTTAGCAACCAAGAAAAGAAAGCCCGGCCTCCAGAAAACAACGGGGACCAGGCTCTGTCAGGCGATAGCGGAAGAGTGTTGCTTTCAACCGTCCTGTTGACCGGCAACACCGGCATTTTTCGCCTCATTCCCTTTATAGATTAACAAAGGCTCGGATTCGCCGTTGATAACACTCTCATCGACAACGACCTTTTCAACATTTTCCAGTGAGGGCAGATCATACATGATGTCGAGCAAAACACCCTCAAGGATCGACCGCAAGCCACGCGCACCCGTCTTGCGATCCATAGCCTTGCGGGCAACCGCACTTAAGCAATCCGCACGCAGGTCGAGTTCACAATCCTCCATTTCAAAGAGCTTGACGAACTGTTTACTGATGGCATTTTTGGGTTCGCTAAGGATACAGACCAAAGAGGCCTCATCAAGCTCGTCAAGAGTCGCAATGACCGGTAAACGACCGACAAACTCAGGAATCAAACCAAATTTGATGAGATCTTCCGGCTCAACCGTGTGCAGTAATTCGCCTACGCTCTTTTGCTCATCCTTACCCTTCACCTCGGCCGAAAAACCAATCCCCCCCTTCTCCGAGCGATCCCGGATAATCTTTTCCAGACCGGCAAAGGCACCGCCGCAAATAAACAGCATATTGGTCGTATCAACCTGCAGAAATTCCTGCTGCGGATGCTTGCGCCCGCCCTGCGGGGGCACCGACGCCACAGTCCCTTCAATCAGCTTCAACAATGCCTGCTGAACGCCTTCACCCGATACATCACGGGTGATCGAAGGGTTGTCTGATTTACGTGAAATCTTATCAATTTCATCAATATAGACAATACCACTCTGAGCCTTTTCAACGTCGTAATCACACTTTTGCAACAACTTCTGGATAATGTTCTCAACATCCTCACCGACATAACCGGCTTCGGTCAGTGTTGTTGCATCGGCAATCGTAAACGGTACATTGAGCAACCGCGCAAGGGTCTCGGCGAGCAGCGTCTTGCCACTGCCTGTGGGCCCGATAAGGAGAATATTGCTCTTTGACAGCTCAACCTCATCCTTCTTGCCGGATTCGAATTCAAGCCGCTTATAGTGATTATAGACGGCAACCGCAAGCACCTTCTTGGCTGCCTGCTGGCCGATGACATAGTCGTCAAGGATTTCGTTGATCTCATGAGGAGTCGGCAGTTTCCGGCCTGTCAGGGCCGATGAAGATTCCTGCACTTCCTCACGAATGATGTCATTACAGAGTTCAACGCATTCATCGCAAACGAATACCGAGGGTCCGGCAATTAACTTGCGGACTTCATGCTGACTCTTGCCACAAAAAGAGCAATAGAGGAGCTTTTCGCCTTCCTCGCCCTTGCCCTTGTTCTCGTCGCTCATAGGCTGCTACCTCATAGGTTCGCCAATCGACACGCAGTCAGCCCCTCACCAGAGAGCCTGAAACTGGTTCACGTCGCTTATCCCGCCTTCCTTATTAACAGACCGGAAAATCGGATAATAATTCCCTACAGGCTGATGATTATATCAGTCCTGAACGTCCCGATGCGACAATACGCTGTCAATAAGGCCATACTCAACAGCCTCATCGCCAGACATGAAATTGTCACGATCAGTATCCTGGCGGATACGATCCATCGGCTGGCCGGTATGTTTGGCCATAATTTCATTCAAGGTATCACGCACCCGCAGGATTTCCTTGGCATGAATATCGATATCCGTTGCCTGCCCCTGAAAACCACCCAGCGGCTGATGAATCATGACCCGGGCATTGGGCAGACAAAAACGCTTGCCCTGGGCACCGCCGGCAAGCAGCAGTGCGCCCATACTGGCAGCCTGCCCCAGACACATGGTACTGACATCGGGCTTCACAAAACTCATGGTGTCATAAATCGACAGGCCAGCACTGACAGAACCGCCGGGTGAGTTGATATAAAGATGAATATCCTTATCCGGATTTTCTGATTCCAGAAAGAGAATCTGGGCCACTACCAAATTAGCCATATGGTCTTCAACAGGCCCGACAAGGAAGATTACGCGCTCCTTGAGAAGTCTGGAATAGATATCATAGGCACGCTCGCCACGCGCAGACTGCTCTACAACCATTGGTACGTAACTCATGAATCCCCCTGATCAACTCGAACACTCATCTTATCGGACGAGATGGCGCGTTCTTTAGGTTGCAAGCACTTGTCAACCAGCAACAAGGTCACTAAAAGCAGACGGTTTGTCCGTGACTTCAGCCTGTTCAATCACCCATTCGACAACAGCATCTTCCAGAACCAGCGCCTCAACCTCGGCCAAACGCTGACGATCACCGTAGTACCAGGCAAGCACTGCCTCCTGGTCATCGTAGCCAGCCGCTATTGATTCCACACGCGCACGCACCTTGGTCGCATCCGGGCGCAGTCCCTGCTCCTTGACGATACGACCAACGACAGCCCCAAGGGCAACCTGGCGTTGCGCAGCTTCACGATAACGTTGCTGCTGCTCCTCACTGGCCTCACCCTGATGGCGAGAGAGGTAATCCTTGTACTGCGCTTCAACCTGTAGATGCGGGAGATCCATCGGATGACGTTCAAACAACGCATCCATTACCTGACGCCGCAGATTCAGGCGAATCGCCTCCCCAAGCTCTGTCTGCATGCTCTGGCGCACTTCACTGCGCAAGGTCTCGATCGAGCCGTCCTCAATCTCATAGGTACGGGCAAAGTCTTCATCGATGTCTGGCAGTACAGCTGCCTCAACCTGCTTCACCTTGACGGCAAACTGAACAGCCTTACCGGCCAGCTCATGATCATGGTAATCCTCAGGGAAGGTCAGATCGAGCATCCGTTCTTCGCCACTCTTGGCAGCGAGCAGACCGTCCTCAAAACCGGGAATAAGATTGCCGGAACCCAGCACGATCTGCAATCCTTCGGCTGTGCCTTTGTCGAAGGGCTCGCCTTCAAGAAGACCGGTAAAATCAACCGTCAAGCGATCTCCGTCCTCGGCCGCACGGTCAACACTCTCCCATGAACAGGATTGACGGCGTAATTTCTCAAGTATGCCATCCACATCGGCATCAGCGATTTCAGCGGTAGCGCGTTCCAGCTTCAGATCATCCAGCGCTGCCAGCTCAAAGTCAGCGGCAATATCAAAAGTCGCCGTATACTGATAATCCTTACCCATC
>JALWQD010000126.1 GCA_026994735.1 Gammaproteobacteria bacterium
AAGGGTGTGTTGCCGCGACGGTCACTGTCTTCGGTCTTTCTTCCATGAGCGAGAAGCAGACGAATACCTTTGTTATCTCCTTCCCAGGCAAGCCGGTTAATGAGGATATTGCCGTCATTATCCTGACGGCTGCTATCAACACCGTGTGAGAGGATCTGGCGGGCGATATCAAGGTGATGGTTGATCGTCGCCAGCCATAAGGCATCATGTCCCTGTTTATCTGCATGCTGGATATCGGCTTGAGCCTTAAGGAGCACAGAAAGTGTTTTCGCGTGACCATTTCTGGCGGCCCATATCAGGGCAGTAGCGCCATCGTTATCGCTGGTATTGAGTGGGCTGCCACGCTTGATAAGCAGTTCGACTACCCGGTAGTGGCCGTTGCGAGCGGCCTGTAGCAGTGTAATCGAGCCATCGTTAGCGGTTTCCTTGAGCTTGGCGCCGGCAGAGATTAATGCCTGTACGACTTTGACATGACCATTGCGGCTTGCCAGCATTAGCGGTGTGCTGCCATCATCGTGATGAATGTTGATCTTGGCGCCGGCCGCAATGAGTAGCTTAGAGGCCTTCTCATGGCCTTGCATGGCGGCTCTGCTAAGGGCTGTGTAGTTATGCTCATCTTTGGCATTGATCGGGCTGCCTGACTTGAGTAAAGAGCGGATTAAGGCAAGATTGTCCTGCCAAGCGGCAATCATCAACGGCGACCAGCCGCGATAGGCATCTTTCTGCTGACGTTTATCCGGCGTTGCTGTCGCTTCACGTGTTTGTTTGAGAAAGTCGAGACTGTCCTTTTTGTCAATTTTTGCACCTGCAGCCAGGAGTAACCTTGCCAGTGTTTTATGGCCGCCTTCACGGGCGTAATGATAGGCCGTCCAGCCTTTGCGGTTTTTGTGGTTGACGGTGGTTTTCCTTTTCAGTAATTGCTTGACTGTCCAGGTATCTCCTTGGAGCGTGGCGAGTATCAGCGGAGTATTACCATTATGGTCGGACATATTAATTTTTGCCCCCTGCTTGAGCAGGACTTTGATGACATTGTGCTGGCCTTCATTGATAGCATGAAAGAGTGCCGTATCACCGAGTTTATCGGTTTCATTGATGTTGGCTTTGTGTTGCAGCAAATCGTTAACGAGTTGGCTATGGCCGGCGAGAGCAGCCTGGATCAAGGGTGTCATACCCTGTTTGTCCCGACTATTGATGTCAGTGCCGATGGCAAGCAGTTCGAGAACCTTTTCCCGTTGTCCGAGGTAGGCAGCATGAAGCAGTGATTGACTGTCACTTTGGTCAGGTTTGAGAGGCGTATTGAGTCGTTGCAGACGCTTTTTCGCCTGGCGATGTTTTTTTGCCGCCGATTTCTGGTACCAGGATTTTGCCTTGACCAGATCACGGCTTAAACCCCAGCCATTTTCATAGAGCAATCCGAGGTTAAACATGGCATTGGTATTGCCCTGCTTGGCCGCTAAACGAAACCATTTAGCGGCTTGTAAAAAATCTTTTTCTGTACCGCGACCATTGCGGTAAAGGCCTCCGAGCGCTGTTTGGGCTTTATCATCACCAGCGCTGGCGAGCGGCCGGAGGAGTTTTACTGCCCGGGCAAAATCGTGGCTGCGAATCGCCAGCAGGGCATCCGAAACGGTTGCTGCGACAGAGCTTTCAAGACAGCCGATGAGTAACAACATCAGAATGATAGTCCGGCGTGTCTGTTGGCAGTGTTTCATAACGGTGCCGATGATATCAGGTCTTGCCATGTTTGGTTTCGACCTCGATGCCGATTTCACGCAGCATGGGGGTTGGTAAGAGACCGCCGGCACAAATGATGATGCCATCATTATCGAGGGTGATTTCATTGCCATCCGCACACTGGATACGAACCTGCTCGGCGGTAATTTCGAGCACATTTGATGACAGCAGAACTTGTAGTTGACCGGCTGCAGCCAGTTCGTCGACGCGTTGGCGGTTCTTTTCCTTGGCGCGGGAAAAGGCACCGCTGCGATAGGATAGAGAGACGGTTGTTCCCGGCTGATCGGCGATCGTTGTCGCGGCTTCGAGAGCACTATCACCACCGCCGACGACGAGGACATGCTGTCCTTTATATTGCTCGGCATCAATCAGGCGATAGACAACCTTGTTTTGTTCTTCGCCGGGGACGCCCAATTTGCGTGGAGTTCCCCGACGACCGATGGTCAGCAGTACAGTTGCTGTTTCATAACTGCCTTTATTGGTCGTAACGGTGAAACCGGCGGCCGTTTTCTCTACGCCTTCCATGCGTTCATGGTAACTGATATCGACGCCGGTTTTTTCGGTGATGTCTTGCCACATTTCAAGTAAAGCTTCTTTTGTTGTTTCACGGATTTTGACCTTGCCAATGATGGGTATCTCGACGGGCTGGGTCATCACGACCTTGCCGCGCGGAAAATGGGCAACAGTGCCGCCGAGGCTATCCTGCTCGATCGTTTTGTAGCGCAGGCCGTGCTGCTTTGCGGCCAGTGTTGATGATATTCCTGAGGGACCGGCCCCTATGATGACGACATCATAGGGTTGCGAACCGCCAACAGAGGGCGATTTGCGAATCGAATCCATAGCCTGTTTGCCTTGTTCGATGGCATTGCGAATGAGCCCCATACCACCGAGTTCTCCGGCAATATAGATGCCCTCGACATTGGTCTCAAATGTTGCTTTGACCATTGGGATATCGACGCCACGCTTTTCAGTTCCGAAGACGAGCTCGATGGCTCCGACCGGGCAGGATTTCTGGCAGGCACCATGGCCTATGCAATGGCTGGGATTGACCAGCGTTGCCTTGTTATGGATGAGACCGATCACACCCCCTTCAGGACAGGCGGTAACACAGGCGGCGCAGCCGATGCAGACCGATTCATCAAAGACAGGGTGCAGCGAAGCCGGTTCGGCAAGCCCGGAAGCAAGGGCTGTTTCCTGAGCGCTAAGGCTTTTCTGATGACGACGGTAGCGCAGGAAAAAATATGCGGCGACAACGGCAATCAGTACACCTGTGTATAAAAAAAGTATATTACTCATTCTGGTCCCGGTGTTGTCAATATGTCTACGATATGGTCAGCTTTCATTTATCGGCAAGTTCAGAGAAATCGACAGATGGACGATAAGCTATCGTTACGGTTTTCACATCAGTCTGCCAGTAGTAACGATGGTCAGCGTCTTCGGGTTGCTTGTGACAGGGGAACATAATTTCCTTGGCCGACGTTACAGCCCTGTGCTCACAGGGTACGGTGCACATGCAGCGAGAGGATAATAAATCGCCATGTCTCCTTCCCTATCATCAGGAAGGGCAAATGAGTATAGCCCGAATGATGGGGATTTAGTGTTAACAGGCAACGGATTTTCAGGAGACTTCACGATGAGCACAACTATTGCCGATGTACAGTCTGCTACCCGAGGGCCACGTATGTCGTTATTGAACCGAATCAAACAGAATATATCATCGCTTGCCGGGCGAGGTTTCCCGTTGTTCTTTTCGTTGATTGTACTGGCGATGATTTTTTATGGCTGGTCAGTGCGTGATCGCGGCTATATCAATGCTGAGGAAGGAACAGGCTATGCGCTGGGCATTGCCGGTGGTGTTGGTATGTTGCTCCAGCTCGGCTACACCATGCGCAAGAATGTTTCCTGGATGCGCCATATGGGCAAGGTTCGATACTGGTTTATCATTCATATGTTGATGGGCGTATTGGCGCCGTTGATGATACTTTTTCACGCGAACTTTTCGCTCGGCTCACTGAACAGCAATGTCGCCTTGTTTTCGATGCTGTTGGTCGTTGCCAGTGGCATTGTTGGCCGTTTTATCTACAGTAAAATTCATAAGGGTTTGAATGGTCGCCACCTTAGTCTGAATGACTTGCGCAGTGAGCTGGCCAGTGATCGCCATGTTATGCAGCAGCTCTTTGCTATCGATGAGAGCTTGCCCGGGCGGCTTGACCGCTGGCGTGATCGGGTAATGAAACCACGTTCCTCGTTGCGACAGTTTTTTTTCCTTGTGCGTTTGCCCTGGTTGTTGTTTGTTTTTCGTATGCGTTTGAAACGGGATATGCGCAAAGCCTTGATGCGCCTAGCCGCAGAACAAGGCTGGGCAGCAAAGGAAATTCGTCAGTATCGACGCCAAATCAGTAACAGTCTGCTCCATTATGTGCTTGTACTTCGCAGCGTCGCCGGTTTTGCTTTTTATACCCGCCTCTTTGCTCTCTGGCATGTATTACATATTCCGTTGTTTACCATACTTGTGGTCGCATCGGTGTTTCATATCATTGCTGTGCACATGTACTGACTCCTGAAGGCCACTGTGTTACGACTTTTTCTGATATTTTTGCTGTTTGTGTCGGCCAATGTCCAGGCCGGTATCTTTGACTCGATTTTGCTACCCGGAGATCTCGTCAGCGGGCACGCAAAATTTCAGGATAACTGCAAGAAATGTCATTTGCGCTTTGATAAGACCGGGCAGCGGCAGCTTTGTCTCGACTGTCACAAGCTGGTACGCGCCGATGTGGAGAAAAAGGAAGGTTTTCATGGCAGGATTCCCGGTATCAGGAAGCGGGAATGCAATAGCTGTCATGGTGAGCATCAGGGACGCAAGGCCGATATTGTCCATCTCGATAGTGCGGCCTTTGACCATCAACAGACCGATTTCAAACTCAAAGGGCAGCATCTCAATCTGGCCTGCAAATCCTGCCATAAGGACAGTAAGCCAAAGCGTAAAACGCCAAGCCGTTGTATTTCATGTCATAAAAAACAGGATGTCCATAAAGGCAAGCTGGGCAAGAAATGTCAACGCTGTCATGGAGAATCAGGTTGGGCGAAAATTTCTGGCTTTGATCACGATAAAACGGACTTTCCGCTACGTCACGCGCACAAGAAAGCGACTTGCCGTTCATGTCATCCCGATGGTCGTTTTGTGAAGGTTGCCGGCCGTTGTGTCAGTTGTCACAAGGTCAACGACAAGCACCGGGGTCAATTTGGCCCTAAGTGCGGAGACTGTCACAGTGAGCGCGCCTGGAAGAAGATAAAGTTTAATCATGACAAGGACACCAAATACCGCTTGCGCGGGCGCCATGCAAAGGTCAGTTGTACGGCCTGTCACGATGGCAAGCTTTATAAGCAGAAGCTGAAAACGAAGTGTATTGCCTGCCATGAGGGAGAGGATCGACACAAAGGCAGTTACGGTCGCAAATGTGCTGATTGCCACCAGCTGACGGGTTGGCAAAAAACGCATTTTCGCCATGACCGGGATACCGACTACCCACTTTTTGGTCGTCATAAAAAGGTACATTGTGTGGCCTGTCATACAGGTGAAAATATTTATGATGACCTTGATACACAATGCCGCAGTTGTCACGCCCATGATGATATTCACCAAGGTGAACTGGGTAAAAACTGCAATCAATGCCATGACCCGGATGGCTGGAACAAGGTCATTGTCTTTGATCATGACCTGAGCCGTTTCCCATTACTCGGCCTTCATACCCTGGCAAGTTGTGAAGATTGTCATGTTGATCAAAGTTATCGGGGCACAGAGCGGGTTTGTGGTAGTTGTCATGAAGGTGACGATGTTCATGAAAAACGTCTTGGCAGTCGCTGTGGTCTTTGTCATACCGCAAATGGCTGGCGTGTCTGGTCATTTGATCATGACAAACAAACGGATTTTCGTCTCCGTGGAGCCCATGGAAGGCTGGAATGCAAGCGTTGCCACCGTCAGGAGATGACCGATGAGGTGCTTGTTCCGAAGGCCTGTTATGGCTGCCATCGGGGCGATGATATACATCGAGGGAACTTTGGACGGCATTGTGAGCGTTGTCATGGAGAAGATGATTTTAGCAAGGTCGAGATTCGGCGCCGCTGATGCTTTGTCAGTGCGCTAAGAAAATCAAGAATTGAGAATTTCATGGTCTGCCTGGTTAAGACCGGAAAAAATGACCACCGAGTAGTGGTAAGGAGAAGAGTCAGAATGAGCCAACAGTCAAGATTCAGGCAACGATGTTTCGCTGCCACTTTCAGCAGGACCCTGGCGCTATTGTTCCTGCTGTTATTACCACTGTTTGCCCAGAATGCCGTCGCCAAGGTCAAGTTTGACCATATGGAAACAGGTTTTCCCCTGGTCGGTGGACATCGTCATCTTGCCTGTGAGTCCTGTCACATCCGTGGTGTGTTCAAGGGTACGCCGCGCCAGTGTAATGCCTGTCACAGCCAGGGCGGACAGATTGCGGCAACACCGAAGCCACGTAACCACTTGCCTTCGTCCGAGAACTGTGCGGATTGTCACCGTGCCAACAGTAGTAGCTGGAGTGGTGCGCGTTATAGCCATAATGGCGTCAAAGGGCAGTGTCAGCGTTGCCATCAGGGGACGATAGCGAGCGGTTTGCCACGTGACCATATCGCCACGAATGCAACCTGTCAGTCTTGTCATCACTATCCTTCCTGGCAGCGTTTGCGGATGAACCATAATGCTTTGCGTGATAGTGCCAATTGTTCAAGCTGCCACAACGGCCGCCTTGCCGAAGGTAAATCGCGTGACCATATCACCACGACTTCCGAGTGTAGTGCCTGCCATAGTACGCATGGTTGGGGTGGTGCACGGATGGATCATAGTAATCTGACCAGTGGTTGTGCACGTTGCCATAGCAATAATGTGCCACGCAATCACCCAACAGCATCGAATACCTGCGAGTCTTGTCATAGTTTCCCGACGTGGAAACGGGTTCGTATAGATCATTCAGCGCTTGGTAGCAGTAGTTGTTCAAGCTGTCATAATGGCCGTATTGCCACGGGCAAGTCACGCAATCATGTGACAACGCAGTCGGATTGTGTCGCCTGCCACAAGACCAATAACTGGAAGGGTGCGAAGGTCGATCACTCACGCATTGTTTCCGGTTGCTCGACCTGCCATCGCGGCGACAAGGGGAATGGTCATCCACAGACGGCGGCGACTTGTGAATCCTGCCACAGCTTCCCTTCCTGGGGCCGTGTGCGCATGGATCATGGTGCCCTGGCCGGTGGTCAGTGTCAGTCCTGTCATAATGGCCGTATTGCCACGGGCAAGTCACGCAATCATGTGACAACGCAGTCGGACTGCGGCGCCTGCCACAAGACCAATAACTGGGGGGGTGCGAAGGTTGATCACTCAAGCATTGTTTCCGGTTGCTCAACTTG
>JALWQD010000127.1 GCA_026994735.1 Gammaproteobacteria bacterium
GCCTTGCAGTTGCTGGCCCTGGTGTTGGCATCGCTGGCGGCCGGGATTAACCTTTCGCTGCCGGCTCTGGCGATTATGTCCGTGGCCGAACTGATTGCCCTGTTGCTCAATGTTTTTCTGATTACGATTATTGCCCAGGTCATCCTCAGCTGGATCGGGCCGGGTGGCGGGCAACCGATTAATGATGTTCTTGACAGTCTCAATGAACCGGTGCTGGGCCCTTTACGGCGACGTTTGCCGACATCTTCCGGGATCGATTTTTCGCCGCTGGTGGCCATTATGGCGATCCAGTTGTTGAAGATCCTGCTGGTCGCGCCAATAGTCGACTTGGCGCGCGCTGTTACCTGATTGTGGTGGCAGGCAACATTTTTCGCCAACGGACCGTCAGCAGCAGGTAACCCTGTTTACAGAAAGGCTTTTCAGTATACCCTTGCGTGCCTGCTCAATCGTCAGTAGAGAGTGGCTAGGGCGATAAAAGCTGTTGTTTTAAGGGGGAATTAATGCGCTTTTTTCATGGCTGGCATAGGATGAAAGAGATGAAATATGCGAAAATGACAAGATCCTGGTGTGCCCTGCTGGCACTTTCCTTGCTGATTGCTCCCCTGCTGGCCCATGCTGCCACCGATGGCTGGTTCTCGGCCAATCCGCTTCCTGACGGCAACCCCCTCAACGATATCCATTGCAGTGCAACGCTTTGTGTTGCCGTTGGTTATGGCGGCACGATTCAGACGAGCAGTGATGGTGTTACCTGGACGCGGCGCAATAGCTTTACCCAGCATCGTTTGAATGGCGTCAGAGAGGATCTTAACGGCGAATTCTGGGTCGTTGGTGAGGGTGGCGTGATCCTCCACAGCAGCAATGGTCTGCTCTGGGATCACCGCACAAGCGGTACCCGTCTGAGCCTGAACGATATCGTGCATGCCAACTTTCAGAATGGCAACAAATTGTATATTGCTGTCGGCAATGAAGGGGTTATTCTGACCAGCCCTGACGGCCTCGTCTGGACAGAATTTCCGGTTCAGAATATGCAGATATTTCCGAGCTTTTCGGCGATAACCTTTGCTAATCAGCAAGTAGTTGCCGTCGGTAGCTCAGCCGGTATTTTACGCAGCTTTGATGGTGTGACCTGGGATGTCGGTCTCGACGTGCAGGGCAATCGTCTTTATCAGCCAAAGGTCGGTGCTATTCTTCGGGATGTCGCCTGGGGCGGGACCCCGGCCGGAGGTGGCCAACGTTTTACTGCTGTCGGTGAATTTGGCATTGTCTATACCAGCGTTAATGGTAGCGTTTGGCAAAACTCGGTGCCGGCTACCCGGGCAGCCCCTGCCGGTCCTGTTCTTAACCGGGTGCTCTGGGATGCTGCCAATAGCCGCTTTATTGCGGCTGGCTATAGTGGTCGTGTGCAGCAGATTATCGAAGGTGCGGGCAGCTGGACAGCCACGGCTGCTGTGGCCAGTGGCGCAGCCCGGCTCGAAGGTTTTGCCTTGTTTAACGGTAAATTTCTGACCGTCGGTGGTTTGACAGCCGCCGGTAAACAAACCTTTGTCGATGGCAAGATTTATTCCGCCAGTGTCCTGACGGGCCCCTGGGCGTCGATATCTTCCGGGCCTGCGGGGGTGAGCGAGTCTTTCAATGCCCTCGCCCGCACGGGCACTGGCCGTTTGATAGCGGTTGGTAACAACGGCGCTATCCGTTATAGCGCTGACGGCAATGACTGGAGTGGCCTGCCGGCCT
>JALWQD010000128.1 GCA_026994735.1 Gammaproteobacteria bacterium
AGCCAACCGCTGGTCACAGGTACCAGCAGGAAAACAGTCAACAACAACGCCAATAATGATGGGCCGACGTGTAATACCCGCCCTGAACCACCGCGCCTGGAGAAAAAAAGGATATTCATCTAGGTTGATCCGACTCCATTATGATAACGTCATTGACAAGCAAGCAAAAAATGTCCCGACAATTTAACAGCAGATACTTCCATAGCATGTCTTCGCCACGCCCCATATCCAGTCATATCGGCAAAACCGTCGGACACCTTGCGAATCTTGGCAAACAGTGTCGTTTGCTACAGCAAATCGACCACCAGCTAGGGCAATTATTACCCCCAACCATGGCTGTCCATATCCAGGTCGCAAATTTTCGCGAAGGCTGCCTGGTACTACAGGCCGACAGCTCCGCCTGGCAGGCACGCCTGAGGTTTCAGGTCCCGCAACTGCAGCAACAACTTGCAGATTGCCCTGGGCTTGGTAGCTTGCAAACGATCAAAACCACTACCCGCCCTCAAGAGCGCACAGCACAAACAAACACACTGCCAGCAACGACACAACGCCGGCTCAGCAGAGAGACTGCCGATATCCTGCGCTCACTGGCCCAGGGAGGACACCTGGACCCACGCCTGAACAAGCTCCTCGAACACATTGCAGAACTCGCCGATGACGAGCACTCATGCTGACTCAGAATTAACGTCTGCCGTAATAACAGTGCAGACCAATGAGCACAAGGGCTCAAACAGCCGAAACGGGCTTCATAAAGGAGATCGGTGCCGGCTCACCTTCCTCGAAGGTGACAAGTTCCCAGGTTTGTTCATCGGCCATCAGTGCACGCAGCAAACGATTATTCAGTTGATGCCCTGATTTATGGGCCGTAAAAGCACCGATCAAACTGTAACCGAGCAAATAGAGATCACCAATAGCATCGAGTACCTTGTGTTTGACGAATTCATCGTCATAGCGCAAGCCATCTTCATTGAGAACACGGTAATCATCAACGACAACGGCATTGTTGAGATTACCGCCTAGAATCAGATTCATCTCCCGCAAGTGCTCAAGATCGCGCATAAAACCAAAGGTTCGCGCACGGCTGATTTCCTTGACAAAGGATGTCGTTGAAAAATCGACATGTGCTTCATGACTGCGGCCGACAAAGACAGGGTGGTCAAAGTCAATGGAAAAGGAAACCTTGAAGCCCTCAAAGGGTTCAAATTGAGCCCATTTATCACCGTCTTCAACACGAATTTTCTTTTTAATACGGACAAACCGCTTCGGCGCATTGAGTTCTTCAATGCCTGCCGATTGCAGTAAAAAAACGAAGGGACCGGCACTGCCGTCCATTATCGGCACTTCACCGGCGGTCAGATCGATATAGGCGTTATCGATACCCAAACCGGCCATGGCTGAAAGCAAATGCTCGACAGTCGCCACGCGTGCGCCCTGGCAGGCGAGGGTTGTCGAGAGCCGTGTATCAACAACATTTTCTTCACGGGCAAGGATATCCACCGGCGGCTCAAGGTCAACACGACGAAAAACAATACCGACATCTGCAGCCGCTGGCCGCAGCGTCATTACCGTCTTTTCACCCGAATGCAAGCCCACTCCGGTTGCCCGGATGACATTCTTTAATGTGCGTTGACGTATCATCATGCCCCATACCCTAAAAACAAGCGCCTATAAAACCCGCTGACCTGCCCGAATAGACAGCTGGGCATAGTAGCATAGCCCCTATAAGCTGCCTAGCGGCTGCTGTCACAGTATAGTCACAGGCAATCCATTGCCAGCTGTAAACCGATCATCAGTCAGCCTGGCGGCGAAGAAACGCAGGAACATCAAAATAATCAAAGTTATCGCTCTCGACAGCAGCAGCCTTTTTCTCACCAACAGCGACGTGGTTCCGAATCACTGTCGGCCGATCCAGGACAGCATAATCAGGATCAATATCAACAGGCTGGCGAGCTGTTTTCAATTGCGGCAAAGCCTCATGCACGACTGGCACCTCTTTACTGCTACTTTCACCCAGCCCCGTCGCCACAACGGTGACACGTAATTCATCGTGCATCTCCGGGTCAATCACTGTACCAACAACAACGATCGCCTCGTCCGAAGCAAATGACTTGATGGTATTACCCACTTCTTCAAACTCGCCGATTTGCATATCCAGGCCGGCCGTCACATTAACAAGGACGCCACGCGCTCCGGAAAGGTTCACATCCTCCAGCAACGGGCTGGCAATAGCCAATTCAGCCGCTTCGCGGGCACGATGTTCACCGCTCATGCAGCCTGAGCCCATCATCGCCATCCCCATTTCCGACATCACTGTCCGGACATCGGCAAAATCGACATTGATCAGACCGGGACGGGTAATCAATTCAGCAATCCCCTGTACAGCACCCAGCAGGACATCGTTGGCTGCCTTGAAGGCATCGAGCAATGTTGTTCCCTTACCCAACACTGTCAACAGCTTTTCATTCGGAATTGTAATCAGTGAATCGACACTCTTGCTCAGTTCACGCAACCCCTCATCTGCAATTTGCATGCGCTTTTTCCCTTCAAAGGGAAAAGGACGGGTCACAACAGCAACGGTCAGGATCCCCAGTTCTTTAGCAACTTCAGCAACAATCGGTGCACCACCGGTACCTGTACCACCGCCCATACCGGCGGTAATAAAAATCATATCGGCCCCTTCAAGCACCTCCGCGATTCTCTCCCGGTCTTCCATCGCAGCCTGCTTGCCAATCTCAGGATTCGCACCCGCACCAAGTCCTTTGGTAATCGTCGTCCCGAGTTGCAATGTCGTCCGTGCTGCTGATTCTTTGAGCGCCTGGGAATCGGTATTGGCACAGATAAAATCAACACCGTCGATATCCGCCAGGACCATATGCTTAACCGCGTTCCCACCACCACCGCCAACACCAATCACTTTAATGACAGCGTTTTGACTATATGAATCCATGAGCTCAAACATTAGCCTTTCTCCTTCTTAATATTACTGAATTAATTTCTTTCCCAAACGGTTGCGGTCTCCTGACCGCCCAACCTCGATCTCGTCCTGTCTTCTGCAACTGGAAGCTGATCACTGTCATCACGTTTATCTTCCCTCTATCCGCCTACCCATCGCTCCCCAGCTTAGCCAGCAGCGCTAAAAATTCCCCTGAAACCAACTCTTCATGCGTGACCAGGCACCCTTGTTTTCACTGAGCCGGCGGCCATAAGGCCCTTTGTTCAATCGCTGGATCTGACCAAAAACCAATAATCCGACACCCGTGGCATAAATGGGATTTTTGATAACCTCGACAAGACCTTTGACGTTTTCTGGTGCCCCCAGGCGAACCGGCATATGAAAGACTTCTTCGGCCAGCTCGATAACGCCTTCCATCTTGGCACTGCCACCGGTCATAACGATGCCGGAAGCAATGACATCTTCGAAGCCGCTACGGCGAAGCTCCGCCTGGATCAACGAAAACAGCTCGTCATAACGTGGCTCGATAACTTCGGCCAATGTTTGTCTTGCCAGCCTTCGTGGTCGCCGCTCGCCGACGCTCGCGACTTCAATCGTCTCATCCGGGCTGGCCAATTGGGTTAACGCACAACCATATTCAATCTTGACTTCCTCGGCACTCTGGGTCGGTGTACGCATAGCGACGGCAATATCATTCGTCACCTGATCGCCGGCAATGGGAATAACCGCTGTATGGCGGATGGCGCCATCGGTAAAGACCGCGATATCCGTCGTACCGCCACCAATATCAACAAGACAGACACCGAGGCTTTTTTCATCCTCGGTCAGGACCGCGTGACTGGAAGCGATCTGTTCGAGAATAATGTCGTCAACCTCAAGCCCACAGCGGCGCACACATTTGATGATATTTTGCGCCGCACTGACCGCACCGGAAACAATATGCACCTTCGCCTCCAGGCGTACACCGGACATACCGATGGGCTCCAGGATGCCGTCCTGATGGTCAATAATGAATTCCTGCGGCAACACATGAATGATTTTCTGGTCGGCGGGGATGGCCACTGCGCGGGCGGCATCAATCACTCGTTCAACATCACCGGCATTAATCTCATTGTCACGAATGGCGACAATGCCATGCGAATTAAGACTGCGAATATGACTGCCGGCAATCCCGGCATAAACAGAATGAATTTCACATCCGGCCATCAATTCAGCCTCTTCCACGGCACGCTGAATGGACTGTACTGTTGATTCGATATTGACGACCACACCCTTCTTGAGACCGCGAGAAGGGTGTGAGCCAAGTCCGACAATTTCGACCCCGCCCTCGTCATTGATCTCGCAAACGATTGCAACGACCTTTGACGTCCCGATATCAAGGCCGACAATCAATTCTTTTTCCTCTTTTCTGGACATCAGTCCCCTCTCTTCTTCATCCGCGACATTAACGACTTAACCATGGGCGGGCATCTTGCGACGGACAGCCAGACCATTCTTGTAACGCAGATCAACAATACTGAAACCACCCTCGGTTAATGCTGACAGGCGTGGAAAAAAGCGAAAAAAGCGCGCCAGGCGGGCAAGCGGCTGCTCATGCCCAAGATAGAGTTCAAAATCACCCTTCAGAAGTAAACGTAGAGAACCCCGGCGATCCTGCTTAAGGCTTGCCAATTGGCCATTGTTCACCTTCAATATCTGCTCCATTCCAGACAATATACGCACATCAACATGACCATTCTCAACAGCCATATCCAGATAAGGCAGCCGTGCCAGCTCAGCACTTGCCAGTGTCGACGGCGTAAACAATTCACCAACCTCATTGACCAGCGCCTGATCCCGCCAGCGCGCCACGGCTCGCTGCTCAGTAATCACCAGGCGCAGGGTATCCGGCCATAACCGTTGCACAGATACCTGGCGCACCCAGGGCATTGCCAGCACTGCCTGACGAATAGCCGCCAGATCAGCAGCAAAAAAACCGCCCTCGGTATACGGGACGACAACATCGCGTACTGACCGCGCAGTGACCTGCTGCAATGGCCCTTCCACCCGCAGTGAAAGTAAAGGGAAATATTCATTGAAAGGCCCGCGTAACTGCCAGGCCAGAACAACAATGACAAGCAATAACAGCACTGTCATTAATAATGTATAAGTCCGGAATCTAGACATCGTCCCCTCCGGCAATACGTGCTGTCGCAAGAATGGCCATCACCAAGGCATCAAAACTCATCCCGGCAGCCTTCGCTGCCATCGGTAACAGGCTGTGATCCGTCATACCGGGCACGGTATTAACCTCAATCAGCCACATTGCCCCCGAAGTATCGAGAAACATATCGACCCGCCCCCAGCCACGACACCCAAGGGCATTAAATGCAGCCAGAGCCAGCGATTGGCAATCCTCTGTTTGTTGCGCGGACAGGGGTGCCGGACAGCTAAAGCGGGTATCTTCTGCCTGATATTTAGCCGTAAAATCATAAAATTCACGCGGTGTTTCAATGGCAATCACGGGCAAAGCCTGGCCATCAAGAATAGCCACAGTCAGCTCCTGCCCTGCAATCAAAGACTCAGCAAAGACTCGCGCTGTCCCTGCGCGTGCTTTCTCCCAGGCCGCGCTCATTGCCGCCGCATCATCGACTCGACTCATACCGATACTAGACCCTTCACAAACGGGCTTGACGATCAGCGGTAATCCAAGCGTATCGATAGCGTTTACACATGCCATCGCTGACGGCAAGCTCATCGCTGCAGGTGTTGGCAAGCCTTTGCCAGTCCAAACAGCTTTGCAGCACAGCTTGTCCATCGCCAACGCAGAGGCCAGCACGGAACTGCCGGTATAGGGGATCTGCAAATACTCAAGCAAGCCCTGGAGAGAGCCATCTTCACCGCCACGACCATGCAGGGCGATAAAGACGGCATCCCAGCTATCAGTCTGCAATTGTGCAAGCAAGTGTTCACCGACGGCATCAACAGCAATCGCGTCAATACCCTGCCGCTGCATGGCAGCGACAACGCAGCCACCACTGGCCAGAGAAATCTCGCGTTCAGCTGACTGCCCGCCCAGCAATACGGCAACCCGTTGTTGCTTGAAACGACTCATGACAGCTCGCTCTTACGGCCAATAATGCGTACTTCCGGTACTAATTTTATAGCAAACTTTTCTGCCACCTGCCGCTGCGCCAGGAGCATCAGCCCTTCAATATCAGCTGCCAGGGCACCGCCCTCATTAATAATAAAATTGGCATGTTTTTCCGAGATGACAGCTTTGCCAAGACGCGCGCCTTTCAGACCCGCAGCCTCAATCAAACGGCCGGCATAATCGCCTTCCGGATTACGGAATACTGAACCACAGCTCGACTGACCCGCGGGCTGAGTATCACTACGCTGGCGTAAACATTGCCTAATTTGATCCTGTAGCACAGCCGGCTCGCCGACATCAAAAACCAGCCTGGCCGTCACAAACCATTCACCAGCCGGACCATTGACAGTACGATAGGAAACCGAAAAATCATCGGCATCGCGCCAACGTCGCTGACCGTATCGGTCCATCGTTTCCACTGCGACGACAAAATCCCAGATTTGCCCACCCAACGCGCCGGCATTCATGGCCAATGCGCCACCAACAGTGCCAGGAATACCGGCCAGGAAAGCGGCTCCTGCCAGGCTTTCGCGCGCACAAAACCGGGCCAGCTTGGCGCTGGCAACCCCACCACCGACAAGCACTGTCTGCGCACCTTCACAACGCAGCTCATCCATCACGCCATGCGTCGCAATCACGACGCCAGCAACACCGCCATCACGAACGAGCAAGTTACTGCCCAGCCCCAACCAATAGATAGCTGCCTTTTTATTCTGCAGGGACAAAAAGTAAGCCAGATCCTCAACATCGGCAGGAAGAAAAAAATTATCGGCGACACCACCGGCACGCCATGAAGTATGCAGTGACATCGACTCATCTTGTCGTAGCTGACCGCGCAAGGCCTGATAATCTGCAGGTATTGTTTTCATAAGCCGGCCTCGCCGGTGGCACTCAGCGAACGTCCGCTTGCCTGCAGACTGGCAGCAATCGCGCCAATATCCCCTGCGCCCATCAGCAACAGGATATCGTCATCGTGAACAAGACTTGCCAGGAGACCATCGAGCTCCTCAGCACTATCACTGAGAACGGGATCAATACGCCCACGAGCACGAAT
>JALWQD010000129.1:0-5208 GCA_026994735.1 Gammaproteobacteria bacterium
TGCTACCGCAGCTTGCCCTCTAACCGACAGACAGAGTTGCACTTGTGAGTTGAATCCGCGAGTTATAAGAGTACAGGTATAGGAATGCCGGCTATGCGCTGCTGGGTGGTCTGCGCCACGTTCAACGGGTCAAGGTATTTGCGCGAATTGCTTCGTTCCCTGGAGAGGCAGCGCTTGCCTGTTGAGCGTGTCTATTTTCGTGATGACGGATCGAATGACGGCACGCCTGAAATAATATCTGATTGGGCACGCAGAACTACGATAGAAGTGCAGATTATTGAAGACAATGATCATCTGGGACCCGCAGCCTCGTTCGGCAGGCTGTTGGAACAGGCGTACCAGGATAGCCGGGGATACGACGATATTGCGTTCTTTCCATGCGACCAGGACGATGTTTGGCACCATGACAAGACAGCGCGCATAATGGGAGTGGCATTGGCGAGGGCGGCAAAAGGGAAGCCGCTGCTTGTACATTCTGATCTGGTGGTGACGGATAGCAAACTACAGAAAATTTCCGGCTCATTGTGGAGCTATCAAGGAATTGATCCGACCAGGAACAGGCTTTCGCATCTGCTTCTGCAAAATACAGTGACCGGATGCGCATGCATGATGAATCGGAGTCTATTAAAGGAAATGCTGCCCGTGCCTCGTGAAGCAATTATGCATGATTGGTGGGCAGCCCTGACAGCCAGCGCACTGGGGACTATCGAGGTGGTCAGAGATCCACTCGTGTACTACCGCCAGCATGGTGCAAACGACACGGGTGCACGTCGCTATAATTTGTGGTATGCGCTTCGTCGCGGTGTATCGCTGTGTTCTCGAAGTGAATTTCAAAAGAAACTCGATATTCACATTTCTCAGGCAGGCGCATTCATGGAGCGGTTCGGACTGAGGCTACAAGAAAAAGATAGACGGTTGCTTTACACCTTTGTACACCTACGTGAGATGAGTTGGCTGGCGCGCAGGAAGGAGCTTGTTGTTAATGGTATTCTTATGAAAGGATTTCTGCGTAATGGATTGCTGTTGGCATGCGTGTGACGAGTATCATGGAGCTACTCTATTGGATAACTCCCAAATACGATGATGTATAATCGCGATGCATGTGCAGCAAGATATGGCAGACAAAATGGACAATGTAGAAATTATATGCGTGGATCTTGATGGAACTCTGATACGAACGGATTTGCTGTTGGAATGTGCAGTTCGAGCTCTTAAGGCAGATCCGTTTCTATTACTTAGGATGCCTGCATGGATATTAAGGGGGAAGGCTTATTTGAAAAAACGAATGGCTGAATATGCTACACCGGATGTAACACGACTTCCATATAACAAAGACCTTGTGCAATGGCTTAAAAGAAAAAAATCTGAAGGGGCCAAAATCGTCCTTGCAACGGCTGCCTGGGGAGGCTTGGCAAAGCGAGTAGCAG
Source organism: Gammaproteobacteria bacterium (assembly GCA_026994735.1). Classification (GTDB taxonomy): domain Bacteria; phylum Pseudomonadota; class Gammaproteobacteria; order SZUA-140; family SZUA-140; genus RI-283. Next base: position 1,428 of record JALWQD010000129.1, read on the forward strand.
ACCATCTGGGAATTTTTGATGAGATTGTAGCTACATCTGAAGATGTGAATCTTTCAGGTTATGCCAAGGCGCAGAAACTGGTAGATCGGTACGGGAATGGCCGCTTTACCTATATTGGAGACTCAAAAAAGGATATACCTGTTTGGCGGGTTTCTGGTAAAGCATTGACTGTGGCGGATCGGCAAGGCGTTATACAACATGCTGTGCCCATGTCTGAGATCGCCCTTGAAAGATTCAGGTGGAGGGCGCTTGCTCGTGCCCTTCGCCCGCATCAGTGGGCTAAGAATGTTCTTGTGTTCCTGCCGATATTTGCAGCGCATGCATGGGCTGATTTGTATGCACTTAAACATGTCATTCTCGCGTTTGTGTCATTATCTTTTGCGGCGTCATGTGTGTATATATTGAACGATTTGCTGGATCTGGATGCTGATCGAGGCCATGCAACCAAGTCAAAACGGCCATTGGCGAGTGGAGATGTCGGTCTAATGACTGCTGTCGCGGCGGGGGTTTTGCTACTGGTTGTGGCGTTGGGTGTTGCAACATTCGTATCCACTAGTTTCCTAGAGATTCTGGTTCTTTATCTGTTTCTGACAACGGCCTATTCGTTTTATCTTAAACGGGTGCTTTTCCTTGATGTACTGGTCTTGGCTGGATTGTATGCGATGCGTGTCGTAGGAGGTGCTGTTGCAGGCGGTCTACCTGTATCTGACTGGCTTCTCGCATTCACGGCGTTTTTCTTTGTCAGCTTAGCCCTTGTAAAGCGCTATGCAGAGTTGAAGCAGCATGGTGATGCGTTAAAAGGGAATATCGAAGGCAGAGGATATCGGGCTGGTGATGCTGAGACGGTTGGAAGACTTGGTTCCTCGGCTGGCTATGTTGCAGTGCTTGTGCTGGCGCTGTATCTGAACAGCGAACGGGTTCTGGTGTTGTATTCCCGTCCAGAATTGTTATGGGCGATTGTGGTGGTGCTCCTGTATTGGATCAGCAGGTTGTGGATTCTTGCCGGGCGAGGAGAGGTGAAAGAAGATCCTGTAATGTTTGCATTGAAGGATAAGACCACTTACTTGGCGGGCGCAGTGGTAGCACTTGTCGGAATGGCTGCGATATGAGCGCTGATAATCTGAATGGGCCATTTGTTCGAAAAGGTTAGTGCAAGGGTGATATCGAATTGGCCGGTTTGCGTGATCGTGAAAACCGTGTTGGCGTGTGAAGATATTCCAGCCGATGAGGGTGATAGTGATGGTGTATGCCGTGATGTGCTCATGTCATTACATGGCATGCATCCGGTGATTCGTATTGCTGCGCTCGCAACCATCTGGCTCCCTGCTGTTATGCTCTGGTTGCTATGGAGGATTTGTGGGGGGCGCTGTGGGAATTTTGTAAAGCATGCCTATAGAATCGTACATGGGATTCCGGGGGTCGATTTGATCCGTGTTTTTACGATTCTATGGGTGTTTGAAATTGAAGGACGCACAACCGGATCAGGCCGATGACAGAGCAATTTGATGCTGTGGTAGTCGGATCGGGGCCTGGTGGGTCGGTGACTGCTGATGTACTGTCTGCTGCCGGTTACCATGTGTTGGTGCTGGAGGAAGGTGAAGGTAGCGACAAACATGCCGCATCGGCACCGGCATACAGCATGACGCAACTTAGGGATTTCGCGCGGCATGGAGGAGGATCTGTGGCCTTGGGAAGTGTCCCGATCGCCTACGCTGAGGGCCGGTGTGTGGGAGGTGGTAGTCGAATCAATGCGGGCTTGTATCATCGTCCTCCAGCCGATGTACTTCAGCGCTGGCAGGAGCGATATGGTATTGAAAATTTGCTTTGCCGGGAGCTTGATGATGGAGTTGAGCGGGCGGAGCGTGATCTGCATTTATCAAAATCCGGAAAGCTGGCTCCGGATTACTCTCAAAGACTTGCAGATGGGGCTGCAGCGTTGGGCTGGAAGGCCATGGAGGTCCCGCGTTGGATCGAATCAACTGTCGATGAGAATGGCAGAATCGTCGAGCGGCGATGGTCGATGCGAGAAACGGTACTTGCGCGTGCTCTGGAATCAGGTGCCACGCTATGGAAGGGGGCGCGTGCAACAAGGATTTGCATACGGCGAGGTCGGGTAGAAGGTGTGCTGGTTGAAAAACAGCGCAGTGGTATTACACGTTTTGTGCAGGCGCGTACGGTGATCGCAGCATGCGGTGCCATTGAAAGTCCGTCGTTGCTTCTCCAGTCCGGAATACGGGGGAATGTAGGAAAGAATCTCAAGCTACACCCAACCGTCAAAATTATTGCGAGGTTCGATGAAACTGTAAATTCTGAACCAGACCGTATCGGAAGTCATCAAATCCATCAGTTTATGCCGGGAATGTTGATGGGATGTGCCGTGAGCAGTCCCTCGTTTCTCGCTGCAGGTATAGCTGATGCTGCGCCTGAAGAAATAAAACAGATCAGAGAGGAATGGCGTTGCCTTGCATCCTACTATGCTATGATCGTCGCTGAAGGCCATGGACGGGTTCGTGTTGTACCGGGTTTGGATGATCCAATCGTTACGTTTCGCCTGACCAGAGCAGATATTATTCGGCTTTCTCAAGGCATGGCGAAGCTGGCAGAAGTGCTGTTAGCTTCAGGTGCCAAGCGGCTTTATCCATCGGCAAGGGGGGGCAAGCCTGTTCAGACATTGCGGGACATGGAACAGATCAATCTGATATCCACGATAAAGCGTGCACGTCTTATGACCATCCATCTGGCCGGAACGTGTCGTATGGGTCAGGATAGGGATGCTGTTACAGACAGCTTTGGCCGGGTACACGGTGTAAATGGTCTTTATGTCAACGATTGTTCGGTATTGCCTTCCACGCCGGGTGTTAATCCTCAGGGAACCGTAATGGCCATAGCTTATAGAAATGCGGTGAAGATGGTGGAGGCGTTGCAGTGAGTTCCTATGACAAACTCCAAGGCGATGTAATTGTAACTGGATTTCCGGGTTGGCTCTCCACTCGTCTGGTGGAGGCGCTGCTTTATCCTGATCGTGTCGATACGGGAGATCCTTCTCTATCCAATAAGGTTCTCGGTGACGGGAGGGTAAGATGTCTGGTTCATCCGGCTGTTCATTCTACGCAGATACCTGATGATTTGCGTAACCGCATTGAGATTGTCATCGGCGATATCCGTGATCGTACCGCCGTAGATGAGCTGTTGAATGGCATGGAAGGCGCGACAGTATTTCATATTGCAGGTGTTATTCATCCCCGCAGGGCACGAGAGTTCGATGAAGTGAACCATCTGGGAACCAGAAACCTATTGGATGCCAGCGGTAAAGTACGTCGGTTTATTTACATGTCATCCAATTCACCCATTGGGTGCGGACGGCCAGGCGAGATTTTCGATGAGAATAGTTCCTTCAATCCATATCTTGGATATGGGGCTTCGAAAATGAAGGCCGAGCTTGCTGTGCGAGAGGCGGTGGAACGTGGGATGGAGGCTGTCATCATTCGCAGCCCATGGTTCTATGGTCCCAGGCAACCTGCGCGACAGACGCTTTTCTTTAGGACAGTATGTTCCGGTACATTTCCGATCGTCGGTAAGGGAAACAATCTTCGATCCATGGCATATGTGGATAACATATGTCAGGGGCTCTTGCGAGCTGCGCTAGTGGCGCCGGGACGTGGTGAAGCATACTGGATCGCTGATGAGCGACCATATCCAATGATGGAAGTTATCGAAACTGTTCGTTCTGTATTGATGAATGATTTTCATTTCCGGTGCAGAAAGAACATTGTCCAGGTTC
>JALWQD010000129.1:5218-7113 GCA_026994735.1 Gammaproteobacteria bacterium
CTTGTTTCAGAGGTAGCTTATTGGGTTGATCGCACGTTGCAGACCGTCGGCCTGTATAACGAAAAAATCCATGTTGTTTCCGAATTGAACAAGACTATTGCTTGTTCGATTGATAATGCCCGCGCACAGATCGGTTACAGTCCGCAGGTTTCTCTGCGAGAAGGGATGCGGAGAAGCATCCAATGGTGCGTCGATCATGGCATGTTATGAATGATCCAGGAACATGGCATATGTACAATGCCAAGATGGTTTACAAGGAGAATTGGCATGGGATCAATGATTCTGATAACAGGAGGTTCTGGGTACTTCGGTTCTCTGTTGGTTCGCAAGGCACTGGAAAAGGGGTATCGATGCCGGGTATTCGACCTCGTGGATGCGGATGATCGTCCACCGAATGTAGAGTTTTATCAAGGAGATATTCGCAACTATGACAGTATCCTGAAGGCTTGTGAAGGGGTAGATATCATCCACCATAATGTGGCTCAGGTTCCTCTTGCGAAGGATAGGAAGCTTTTTCGTGAAGTCAATATTAATGGCACAGAAAATCTGTTGCGTGCTGCGGTCGCTGCTGGTGTGTCCAAGGTTGTGTATACGTCGAGCAGCGCGGTATATGGAGTTCCCGAAAGCAACCCGGTAAGAGAGGAGTCGCCAAAGGTTCCGCGCGAGGCTTATGGTGTGGCGAAGCTAGAAGGAGAGAACAGGTGTGCCGAATATAGGGAAAGAGGGTTGGACGTTACAATCGTGCGCCCACGTACGGTGCTTGGGCATGGCCGACTCGGAATTTTTCAGATTCTGTTCGAATGGGTATACAACGGATATAACATTCCGGTACTTGGGAAAGGTGATAACCGGTATCAGTTTGTTCATGCGGATGACCTGGCCGAGGCCTGTATACTTGCTGGGGAGCATGCCGGAGGCGATGCTTATAATATCGGAGCGGAACGTTTTGGCACCATGCGTGAGATGCTTGAAGCGTTGTGTGCTCATGCTGGTACAGGGAGTCATGTCAAAGGTGTACCAATGGGGCCGGCAACGATACTCATGGAAGTTACAAGCAGTTTGGGTTTGTCCCCACTTGGAGCTTATCACTCGTTGATGTACGGGCGGTCGATGTATTTTGATATCACCAAAGCGAAAAATGAGCTCGGGTGGCAACCCCAATACTCGAACGATGAAATGATTATCGAATCCTACGATTGGTATGTCAGAAATCGGGAGAAGGTAATAAATAATAAAGGAGCAAGTTTTCACCGATCTGCGTTGCGTGAAGGTGTGCTAAGGGTGGTAAGGTCGATGCTGTGAAAGGAAATCTGGTTTCATGGGTGTTTCTGGTGCTTGCAAGCATTAATTCAACGCTTGGCAATCTTCTGTTGAAGAAGTCTCAATTGGATACTGTAGAGGGTCCTGTTTGGCAGGTATTGTTCTCGCCCTGGTTTTTTGCAGGATTGATTTGCTATGGTGTCAATGTAGTGCTCTTTGTTCTAGCATTGCGTTCTCTTCCGGTATCGGTTGCTTATCCAGTGCTGGCGGCGACGGGGTTTGCCTTTCTAGCAGTTGCGGCCAATTTTTTGTTCAGCGAGCATCTTGGGGTGCTGCAGATTGCGGGACTGGTGATGATTGTGTGTGGGATCCTGTTGGTGGCTCAAGGTGTTCCACAGAGGTAATGCTGTACGATTGCGCACTGGAATGTTTTGATTCTTGAATCCTGTTCTGAGAAGGGTGATGAGGAGCAATCCAGTTACGGAAAGAGGGTGGCACGGGTGAATGTGTCGGATGCAACGGGATATTCATCTCTGCATCGTCAGTCACGGGCAGATGGGCCTCATCAATGGGCTGTTGGCCGACCTTGCGCGATTGCAGTCCGCCTCGCGCCTGCAAGTCACGCTGATCAGGAA
>JALWQD010000130.1 GCA_026994735.1 Gammaproteobacteria bacterium
CTTATCGCCTTCATCGCCGCCACTATCGACTTCGGCAAGCAGGTCATCGACGTCTGCAGATGCAGTACCCACAACCATTTCCTCATCTTGCTCACGGGCATTTTCTTCAGCAGAGGGTTGCTGGGCACTGATATCAGGCAAACCCGCGTCGGCATCGTCATTATCAAAAACAACATCGCTGGCAGTCTCTTCCGCAACGGTCTCAGGTTCAGCCGTTGGTGCCGCTGACAGATTGTCAGCGGCTGTCATTTCCTCTCTGTCAGCAGGCGCAGTGACAACAGCAGGGGCAGCCGATGAAATATTTTCTTCGAGCCTATCCAGCCGCTGTTGTAGTGTTTGCACACTCTCTTGCATACGCTCTGTTGCTGTCTGAATATCCGCTTTCAAGCAACTGATATCACTGTTGATAGCCATGCGCATCGTGTCAAGTTGCTGGCTATCCCCGGTCTCCGGGGCTACCTTCTGAAGCTGGTGACTCAAACGTTCGATCAATTGCTGGTAAGGAGCAATCATGGCCTCAGACCAGCGTGGCATTGATGCCAGGTCAAAAAGCTTGCGGCTGACAAAAGCATGTAAAACCTTGCGCTGCAATTCAGATTCGAACTGAACAAGTGCTGTGGCCTGCTCTGATAGCGCTTGCTCATCATTTGTGTAGGCCGGCCGCAAAGCATTGATAATTACTTGCTGACGCGTGCTACTCATACCATCCAGAGAAACCAGAATCGTTTGCAATGTCGCGGCATCAACCCTCCTGCGCCATAAATAGCGCACCAGCAGAGCCGACAAGACAATGATGCAAAGTATCAGACAGCTAACAATGATCGTAAAGTAGACAGGATTAATAGCCATGGATGTTCCCATGAAAGCGATTGGACACCCTATAAATAGCGGTTACTTTACGAGGATCTGTAATCCCCTAAGAAAGCTTTGCTCAAGACAATGGCAGGCTACTGCCGGTCCGCATGCTTTTTTTGCACCAGAATACTGGCCGGCCAGGTCACAATGTGGCCCGGATCAGCCATTTCTGACAAGTGGGAAAGTGTCGTTTCAATACGCTCTGGTATATCAAAAAATTCAATGACGACGGGTAAATCAAGTGACAGGTCAACGAGTGCTGAAGTATGGACGACGCCAGAAGAACCAAAGCCGCTAATACCACGAAAAACAGTCAAACCACGAATGTGTTCCCAATCATGGAGGCGCTTGATCAACGCCTGTAATTTCGATTCACTTTCAGTCAGATAGATTCTGACCATGGTAATGGCTTCAGTCTTCATAATTGTCTCCCGCTAATGATACCCAGCCAGGCTGCGCCAATAGACAACACAACGCTGAGACTGATATTGAGAAATGCCTTGCCAAGGTCACCTTGTTCAAGTAACGAAACAGTCTCCAGTGAAAAGGTAGAAAAAGTCGTGAAGGCTCCGAGCAAGCCAACGGTCAAGGCCGCTCGCAATTCTGCACTTGCCATACTGCGCTCGAGTAACCAGACATAAAGCAACCCCATCAACAAGGAACCGAGGACATTGACTGCCAAGGTGCCATAGGGAAATGCCTGGCCAAACAAGCGATAGGTTGCTGTCGCCATTAAATAGCGTAAAACAGCCCCCACCGCTCCGCCCATGGCGATTGCCAGTAACATCGGCTAACTCCCTGATGTTGTTGAAGGGTGATTATCCTGGCGCTCCAGCCAGTCCTTATCCTGAGCCTGCAGACGGGCAA
>JALWQD010000131.1 GCA_026994735.1 Gammaproteobacteria bacterium
ATTGGCGGGCATTTCCGGCCTCTGGCGAGTGGGATTGAGTACTGGTCAGGCTGGTTTGTCGTTGCTGGCGATCACGGCCTGGCCATCTTCAAGGCGAGCCTGACGTAAGAGCGTGTCGATATCGCTGTTTTGCAGTGCGAGGATCTGGGCAGCCAACCAGGCGGCATTGCGGGCTCCGGCTTTGCCTATAGCGACACAGGCGACCGGGATGCCAGCGGGCATTTGGACGGTTGACAGCAGCGCATCCATGCCTTGCAGAGGGCCGGCTTCAAGCGGGATGCCGATCACCGGTCTTGTCGTTATGCCCGCGACCGTGCCGGCTAGATGAGCAGCCAAACCGGCGGCGGCAATGAAAATGGCGCAGCCGCGTTGCTCGGCATCTTTGACGAAGCGATGGGTTTCTATCGGTGTACGATGGGCTGATGTGATGCGCGCCTCATAGCTGATAGAGAGTCTGTCAAGGACAGAAAAAGTTTCCTGCAGGAGCGGCAAGTCACTTTGTGATCCCATCAGGATGGCAACAAAAGGGGTGGTCATGAGAGTGTAGCTCCTTGAGAGATATATTCAGGGGATTGGCTAGCGCTTGATGGCTTTATGGCCGATATCTTTGCGGTAAAACATGCCGGGCCAGTGAATGTCTGCAGCACGGCGATAGGCTCTGTCACGTGCGCTCAGGAGGTCGTCGCCGAGGGCGCAGACGCAGAGAACACGGCCGCCGTTGGTCAGGGTCTGGTTGTCTTTCTGGCGTGTACCGGCATGGAAGACTTTGCAGTCTGTTGCCTCCGTAACGGCCAGGCCTTCAATGGCCAGACCTGTGTCATAGCTGTCTGGGTAACCGCCTGCTGCCAAGACCACGCCAAGTGCCGGGCGGGGGTCCCACTCGATGTTGACCTCATTTAAACGGCCGTCAATAGCGGCTTGACACAAACTAACGAGGTCAGAACGCAGGCGCATCATAATCGGCTGTGTTTCAGGGTCTCCGAAACGGCAGTTGAATTCGAGTACCTGGATATCACCATCCGGTGAAATCATCAATCCGGCATAGAGGAAGCCCTTGTAGGGATGACCTTCGGCCTGCATACCGTCGATGACTGGCTGAATAACCCGTTCCATTACCTGTTGATGTGTTTTGCTGTCGACGATAGGTGCCGGAGTGTATGCGCCCATACCGCCGGTATTGGGGCCACGATCACCTTCATCGCGGGCCTTATGGTCTTGTGACGTGGCCATGGCCAGTGCCTGTTTGCCATCAACCATGACGATAAAACTGGCCTCTTCTCCGTTGAGAAAGTCTTCAACAATAACCCGGTGACCGGCTTCTCCGAAGCGGTTTCCTGCGAGCATATCCCGCACCGCCGTTTCCGCTTCAGTGAGATTTTCAGCGATGATGACACCTTTGCCAGCGGCCAGGCCATCGGCCTTGATGACGACAGGCAGCGTTTGTGTGCTCAGGTAGTCAAGAGCGGCTGTCAGGTCACTAAAGGCGGCATGGCCAGCTGTGGGAATACCGTAGCGGTTCATGAATTTCTTGCTGAAGGTTTTCGAGCCTTCAAGTTGAGCCGCTGCTTGTGAAGGGCCGAAGCAGCGGCGTCCCGCCTGTTCAAAGGCATCGACAATGCCGTGGACCAGTGGCGCTTCGGGACCGATGATAGTGAGGCCAATATCTTTATCTTCGGCAAAGGCCAGGAGTGCGGGAATGTCAGCACTGTCAATATT
>JALWQD010000132.1 GCA_026994735.1 Gammaproteobacteria bacterium
GTTCGCGGCAGATGACGAAGTATGTGCCAATGAGACGGGGGAGAGTGAAGAGATCATAATAGTTTAGCGCCCTATGGTCCCTTTTCCTAAATGCTTTCCTTTCCTGCCATCGTCAGTTCAGCATTGATGGTGGTAAGGCCATTGTTCCAGGCAGGTTAAAATAGAGTGATCTGCGATACTTCATGCCGCTCAGGAATTGTTGACGCTGTGTGAGTCCTTGGGCTGGAAAAATTTGTGAAGTCAATTTGATCCGATAATTACGTTTCCAAAATCGGCAACGACCAGGTCGAGTACAGCTGCCGCGAGCTGTGATGCGATGTGCTGTTATCGCCTTGCGCCTCTCGAAATATTGCCATACCACCTTATCCTACAGAGGTCACCGTTTTCCCCATCGCGCGAGCAATTGCTTACATTTTCGATCTCAGGCATTTATCCCAGGAGAGTCTGCTCTCAAATGGTCGACGAGAAAAATCAACCCGTGATCTTCTTCTTGGTGGACGATACCTCGTTTTGAGGCTAGATGGAGCGGTATCACTCGAATGTGTTTTGGCTTATGACAAGCCGAGCCTGTTGTGTTGCTATCTCGGGATTGTTTTTGCATCTCCTGTCGTAAAAACATCTCGTTTATGCGGCCGGCGATTTTTTCGTGATCGTCCTGCGTCCGCTTCGTTATGCTTATCACGGCTGCCTTAATGACACTTCACCGCTTTGTTGCGGTCTGTGCCTTCACGTTCATCAATAAACAGCGTTGGATAATCGAATGCCTGGATCAGCGGTAGTTATCGCGGGCTGTTCTCTTTCCATGGCCGACAGTGGGTGATGAGGCGTTTATATACTATTACCATGATATTTGCATGGCTAATCGGATGGGTGTACTGTCGCGATATAGCCTTTTCCACATTATTCAACGACACTGAGAAGTCGAGAGAGGGAGGTTGTCAGGGATGTTTGGGGGGATTGTCGTTACGAGCGAATCAGCCTGGCATTTTTGTGACGGCTGCCACTGGCAGGCGTATTCGGCCAGCGTTTCTAGCGATTGGCTCAAGACTTTCACCATGAGGCAGATTGTCACGACGACTATCGATGTTGCTTCCCCTACTCACGATTACCGGAGCGTGGGCTATCTGCATGCCCGGCCCGATACTGATCGTCTCCTTGATCTGAGTGATAACTGTACCCTGGTCAAGAATTCCGCCCAACGTGCTACGGATCACGATGGCTTGGGTGATTTCCTTGATGTTGACCTGAACAATGACTCGAGCTGTCTCGTCAATACGCTGGACTTTGGTCTGTTCAAACGGATATTTGGTCACCAGGAGAGGCCGAGTAGGATACAGGTCTGTCTTTGAGTATTTAGCTATAAACTTGAATGCTTGCCTTTCAGGAGGAAGTGGTATGAGCAATAGGCAACCGTCTCGGATGATTTTTGTTTTCTTGCTGGTGCTTGCCAGCATCGGGCCTCGCTTGATTCAGGCAGCGCCGCATTCATTAAACCTCGATGGCACCTTGGATCGCATTGTCGTGCCTTTTCCTGCCAGCTTTAACCCGGGTGCGGCCTTGACCATCGAGGCCTGGGTAAGGCCCGCAGGTGGTGCAAACTGCCAGACCCTCGTCGGCAAGAAATTCACAACCGGGTATTGGCTGGGCCTTTGTAATCAAAAAATCCGGTTCTATGCCAATGGTAATGGGGCTGGCTCCGTTGTTGAT
>JALWQD010000133.1 GCA_026994735.1 Gammaproteobacteria bacterium
GTTGCCACTGACATGCGAAAACACCTCGCCACCTTTACCCGCCCCCTGGCAGGCGGGCAGCTTTGCCCTGGGCCGAAAATATTTGAAATATTTGGGGTCAGAGTAAAAACTCCGCATGTTTTCCGACCCAAAGTTGTTACTCTGGCCCCAAATATCCTATCCGGTGCAAGCAAATGATATTGTTCATCATGAGAGCTATAAGAATCCATAGTCCCATGGGACCACTGCCGGACGAGTCGTTCCCTTTAGTCGCAGGCGTATCAGCATTTCCTGACGAGTTTTCAGTAAGCGCGATATGCATTACTCCAACTGCGGTATTACCATCATCGTCACTAATTTTATAGGTAAAACGATCTATGCCCGAGGTTGATTTAGCAGGGGTATAGGAAATGGTGTTATCCATTTTTTTCGAAAGACTGCCTCCATGCAAGCTGGTCCGATCCGTGTTCACCAGGGTCAATCCTTTCCCGATCGGGTCATAATCATTTTTCAATGGATCGAGGATATTCTCCTTTTTTCTATCGGCTTCCCGATGATCCGGGCGTGTTATCGGACCTACCCATTGGTTAAGCCAAACAGCATTCTCGTGTTGATATTCATTGGCAATAAAGGCATCAATGTCACCGTCGCCATCTAGATCACCTAGCGCAACCGACGTGGTGGGAGCACTATCCGTATTGACCACAGCATTATGAAAATATCCATTTCCATCATTTAACCAAAGTTCGTTCATCCCACGTGCCCCGATAAATGCGTCTAGATCTCCATCCTGATCCAGATCAGTCAGTTTAATGGATGCATACGAACCCGTCTTGGAACCCAAATTCAGGCCAGTATTTTGAAATTTTCCGGCACCGTCATTCAGCCATACGGTGTAGCCAACAGAAGATGATCCGTGTGCACTACTTATGACAAAGATATCGAGATCCTCGTCTCCATCAAGGTCGCCTATGTCGGCGATTTGGCCACCTTGATCGTTTAAAAGATCAGCACTATGTTTGAAATTGCCCCTACCATCATTCAAGAAGAGTTTATGATTTTTTCCTAATCCAACGGCAAATATGTCCAGTGTGCCATCTCCGTTGAAATCACCAAGTTTTACTGAATAGCTAGTATTTTCGAGGGATAGGGAGGAGGACTTTGCAAATACCCCCGCGCCGTTGTTTGTCCAAATGCTTAACTCGAAGGAAACGCTTGGGCCGGAAACTGTAAAGTTTGATATTACGATATCAATATCACTGTCACCATCAATATCGCCTAACGCGACCGCTAAACTGGGAACATCTCCGAAATCATAGGAGCTCCGAGTAAAATGACCCTTGCCATCATTGAACCAAATTTCGTCCTGTTGGCTCATGCCGGGATTATTAGGGACAAATTTATTGGAGACAAACACATCAAGATCCCCATCTCCATCCAGGTCAGCCAAAGAAGAGTCCTGGCTATTCGAGTTACCCAGTCGCTGTCCGCTGTTGACAAAAACCCCGTCACCATCATTCAGCCAGACCAAATTAGCAAATGATGCTCCAGAAGATGTTGAAGAGCCGTTAGCAACGAAGGCATCGAGGTCACCATCGTTATCCAGGTCTCCCAGGTTGACTGACTGGCTATCTTCATTGCCAAGATAGCCACCATGTGGTGTAAAATTTACATTGCCATTATTCAGCCATACATGGTTTTTTTGTCTGAAATTGGTAACGTAGACATCCGTGTATCCATCACCATTCATATCCCCGGAAGAGACCGACTTACTGTTATTGTAGCCAAGTGCAAGATTACTGTTTGTAAACGCACCTGTGCCGTCATTCAACCAAACTTCATTGGGAATCCCGAACGCAGAACTAGTTCCATGAGCGATAAAGATATCCGGATAACCATCTCTATCAACATCGATGAGCAGCGCTCCATAATTGTCAATCGGGTACCTAAAAGAGTCAAATTGCGTCCCGGTTAGATCTATGCTGCTGTCAGTAAACAGGCCGTTGCCATCGTTACGCAATATTCGACTACCAGCCCCATGTTCGGTCACTATAACGATATCCAGATCTCCATCTTTATCAATATCACCTACCATGGGAGAAATGAAACCACTTCGGTAGCCCGCAAGTGTCTGTCCTGTTGAACTGAAGATACCCGTACCAGAATTCCTGAATACCTTGTAACCTTTCAAATGACCATCTATTACCGCATCGAGATCCCCGTCGGCATCGATGTCAAAGAGCGCGATCAACGAACTGTCGCCATTACCTATAAAACGTCCGGAATCAGTAAAATTTCCATGGCCATCGTTAAGCCACATAGCGGAGACACTTGGAGACACGATATCCAGATCACCATCACCGTCAATATCACCAAATTTGCCATCGGTCGCGACCTTTTTTCCTGAGGAAAATACAGCCTTACCATCATTTAGCCATATATGATTGAACCCAGAACCATAAACAAGCGCATCCAAATCACCATCACCATCAACATCGCCAAGCTCAACACCACTACTTTGGGTATTGCCCAAATGTTGCCCGCTATCAATTAAATAGCCTGTGCCGTCATTGAGTAAAACGAGGTTTCCCGAATCCGAATTTATGGTCACAAATGCGTCGAGATCGCCGTCACCATCGAAGTCACCAAGAGCAGAGTCAAGACTTGGATTCAGGTCAGAATGGAAATAACGGTTATCAGGGAAATAGCTGTAACTTGGTGATGAAGTGATGACTGTGAAAACAACCAGGAAGCTCCGGAATATTAGATTGGTCTTCATCAACAAACCTCCATGTATCCCTTATATCTATTATATAGATTGAGCCAATATATTCGGACCGTGCTCAAATTTGGCATTATAACATGTAGACGGTTTTGGGGGCAGAGTAAAAACTCCGCAGCGCCTTTAACTTTGGAGCACGCTTTCCAACCAAAAGTTTTTACTCTGACCCCAAATATCATTGTTTTTATGTTGAAAATATAGACTCACCATCAGCAAGAATGTGGTCAATACAAGATATAAGTACAGCCTTATAGGCAAGCAATCGTTTTCTGAGATTGTCAGCACAGGGCTTCGATGAACGGCCACGCTTGCAGCTAGGACTTATAACCTTTATCTCATCCGAAGCTACGGATCAACCTCTTTCTTGAATCACCTTCTGCAAATGAAACCGGCAAGGTTTTCCATTTGACACATAATATCCTTGTGGTAGTTGGCGATTTTCCAACCTGACGACCAAAACAAATGCGTCAAATTCTCTCCAGTCCAGCTCTATCTCAATCGCAATGTCCGCACCAAGCCAATCAACAGAAGTTGTCCAGTCATCTCGTTTTATAACAGGCCTAGAAAGACCATAATTTTCTAATTTGGAAAACTGGTCTATCACCCATTCTTCAATTTCTTCTTTTTCAGACATGCTAGTAATCAAGACCTGATACGCCGCCTTTACTCCCTGATTGTTCAAAAACCTTCTTGCGATTGCCATAGCCTTTAAGACTTTGACGCTCCATTTCATAAAACGGGCTGCTGCGCCCAGTTGCCGCTCTATGTTGAACGTCAGGGCCTATGCCAATAATTTCTCTACCTTGCCGTTGCTGAACCTGGATCCATCGCTTGTTGCGTTTCATCGCCAAATCGTAATCGAACGGTTCATTCTTCCATGGCCGATACGCATACCCGCCCGTTTTATCTGCATATTCCTTAAGAGTTTTTACTCTGCCCCCAAATGCCCCAAATATCCCCCTATTCAGGAACCACGAAATCCAGCAGTTTTTCGTTCGAGGTCCTGGGCTAGTTGATGGAGAGTGCCTGGGACATCCTGGCCGGCAAAAATACCTTTGACTGTGCGCGTAAATGCGCGCTGGATCAGAGGATATGCGGGGGTTGCAGGAATGCGGTTAAAGACGTTTCGTGGCAACTGCTGCAGGAGTTTGATTTCTTCTCGCGGACCTTCGTCACTACCCTGCCAGTTCTGCAGTAGCCGTTGGCTCGTCGGTACTGAGTAGGCGGCATTGCTGATCGCATTGATCTGCGCGTCTTCGAGAATGAATTCGAGGAAATGCATGGCGGCCTGGGCATGGCGGCTATCGCGGGTCAGGGCCCAGCCCCAGCCACTCAGTGACAGCCGGCTGCCGTTACCAAAGTCGGGCAGTGGCAAGGCAATAAGTTGTTCGTGCCAGCGTTGCCGGTACTGCCTGCCCATGTCCATGGATGCCCAGCTGAGGGCCGCGTTGCCATTGTAGAATGCGTCTTGTGTGGATGTCGATGACGGAATACTCAAAAACCCGTGTTGTTGCCAGGCGGCGAGGATGGACAAGGTCTGAATGTTTTTTCCTGAGTCGAGAACACCACGGAGATGCAGTTCCTGTTGCTGCTCCAGAAGACGCCCTCCGGCTGAGCGTAGCGCTGGTAACAACAACTCCGTAGTGCCAGGCCCCATGGCCATAACAAGAACGCGACCGTCATTGTCATGCTTGGCCAGCTGCTGCAGAATGCGCTGGAACTGATCAATAGACCAGGCTGTTGCCGGCATTTTGATGCCACTGGTTGCGAGCAGGTCCCGGCGAGCATAAAGCAGTGGCATTTGCAGATGTGTGGGCAAGGCATAGAGGCGCCCTTCATAGCTGTTTGCTGCCAGAGCCTGGGGCAACAGGTTTTCATGGCTTTCATCGGTCAGCAATTTATCCAGTGGGCGGAGATACGATTGCCAGGCATAACGGGCCAGCTGGGCACTATTAACTTCGATGATATCGGGCAATTGGTGACGATCCGCTGCATCCTGGATACGGGCGTTATAGTCACTGTCGGGGAGAATGACGGCATTGACACGAATGCGGTATTGACGGGCATTAAAGGCAACGACTTGCGCCTGCAGAGTCTGCTGTTCCTGTTTATTGCCGGCATGTAGCCAGACAGCGAGTGTGATCGCCCTGTCACCGTTTGCCACCCTCGCCTCGTCATGACCGCAGGCGCCAAGGAGGAGCAGTACGAGGATAATGGGCAGGCGATGGTTCATCGCATTCAGAACAAACTCTTGAGTTTGTTCTTCAGTTTATCCTGCAAACGTTTCTTTTCAGCATCGAGTTTTTTTTGAGCTGCAGCCCGGGCTTTTTGCAATTGCTTTTTTTTTTTTTTTTGCAGACGTGGTGTGTGCTTTTCTTTTTCTTTTGCCCGCCGTGCCTTGGGCGGGCCTTGCAGGTCAACACGATAGCGGGGAGCGGTAAAGGTGCCGGTGATAATGACCGGAATGGTTTGGCCACCCAGGTCAGCCAGTAATTTCGCCAGTTCCTTGCGTGTGCGGACATCAATGCGCAGATCAAGGGTTTGTTGCGGCAGATTCACGCGGCCTTTCCCGCTCGCCAGCAGTTGTGCCGAGTCGAGGACTATATCCTCGCTGTACAACACGCCCTGGTTGATCATCGCCGAGGCACTGAGACGGGAAAAGACCGTCTGGTCTTTTTCTGCAGTCGGCGGTAATTGCCGGCCTTTGAAATAGTCACTTTGCTGCAGCATATCAACGAGGGCAATACCTCGCAGTCCACCGTTGCGAAAATCTATATCGACCTTGCCGTCGAGGCTGGCCATCATCGCCTCCGGCTGTTGACCCCGTGCTGTCAAGCGGGCATTGATTGTGCCTTTTCCGTAGGCCATGTCCTTGCCCGTATAGTCACGTAACAAGGGTTCGAGATTGATTGCGCGTAAGTGTTCATTGACCGTGATAACAGGTACAGCTGCGCGCGCATCAAGTTGCACGGCACCTTGATAATTGCCTTCATAAAGTTCAGCCTTGATGGGCTTCAGAGTGATCATTCCCTTATCGGCGCGTGTGCTCAGATCAATATTCGCCAGCTGTAGATTGTGAGCCTTCAGCTTGCCGACAGTCAGACGGCCATCAATGTTCAGTTGCCGCAACATTTCGACAGGCAGTTGGTTGGCGGCAGCCGCGCCCGCAGCGGCCGGGCTGGCGACGGCTTTGCTCTCTGCCGCGACTACTGGTGGCAGGTAGCGATCAGCATCGATCTCATCAAGAGCCAGTTGGTAGCGGACTGCCGGCTGCGCAAAATGATTGATGTTCAGTGTGCCGGCAAGGCGACTCTGGTCAAGTTGCATAACGATCTTTGATAACTCAAGCTGATCCATCGTACCCTGATAATGCAGTTTCATGGCCCCTCTGGAGAGTGCTTCCTTGTCACTCATGGCAGGCAGTTCAATGGCCAGCTTTTGCAGCAACTGACGCGGATCGAAACTGGCAATCGTGAGCTCACCACGGTATTCAGGGGCGGCAAAGAGATGACTGATTTGAGTATTGCCAGAAACAGTCAGTTCATGCAGCTTCAGCTGAAGGGCATCGATTATGGCGCTTTGTTGTTGCAAATCAAGGCGCAGATGACTGGCCAGTGATAAGGGCATGTTGCCACCAGGAATGGCGGCACCTTTAACATGGCCGTCCAGCTGCAAGGCAGCAACCTGCAGCAGTTGTTGCTGCAAGGCATAGTCGAGCTGGCTGGTCATTGTGATATCGACGGACAGTGACGGCTCTGCCAGCTTGCCGTTCGTCTGCAGGCGCAATGCCTGCAAACGCAACAGCTGTTGTCTGGCATCAATGCTGACCTCTGTCTGTAAGGTCAACATCAGATCTGCTTGTGGTTGTGTGCTCGCAAGATGGAGTGCCAGATCCAGTTTGACAGGCTTGCCCGGAACAATCTTGCCGCTGTGAAATTTGATGTTATCGAGCAGGATGTCAGCCCCCGTCTGCTCGTCGTGCCAACGCATGCGGGTATCGCGAATCTCAATACCACCGAGTGTCAGCGCAGCCAGGACTGCCAGCGGGTTGGTGGCCGTTGCCGGCGCCACCGGTTCTGTGGTGGTTGCGCCGCTATTATTGCTAACAAGATCCTGCCAGTTACTGCGTCCTCTACGGTCACGGGCAAGATTGAGATCCAGTTTTTCGATAATTATGGTATCGAGGACAATCTCCTGGGAGATCAGCGGCAAAAGCTTCAGTTGAATGCTGGCTTTATCAATTTTAGCCATTGTTGCTGTGGCAAAGCCTTTGGCATTGGCAAGGCTGAGAT
>JALWQD010000134.1 GCA_026994735.1 Gammaproteobacteria bacterium
TGAACGGACGGATTATCTGGAAAAGCTTTATTGTCAGAAGCCAAAAGAGTTATTTGATATGCCGGCGATTATTCATTTTATGATGCAACAGGGTGAGCATTACGCCACGGATAATGCCATGCTGGTGTTGGTGCGTTACTTTGAAGAACATGGCGGATGCAAGCCATGAGAAAATTGCTGATGATAGTCGTCATTGTTGGCAGCGCCGGGTGCAGCAACAAGGCAATGTACAACCAATTCCTTCTGGATGAGCGTATTAAGTGTGCTGAAGCGCCGTCATCCACTTATTTTGACTGCCTTGAGCGTACGAATAAATCGTTTGAAGAGTATCAGCGTGAGCGCAAAGAAATCACAGAGAGGCAAAAACGGATAGACGTGGGTGGCGGGCAAAAAAACATCGGAGCTCATTGACGAATAAAATACCGATCAATCGTTTTAGGGGAGAAAATAAAGCGCACATGATTGACTCTGCTATTCTAGGCCTCTGACATCAAGCGATTCAGGACAGCTATGAATTTTGACGTGCCACGTTCGTCAGGGGAGAGCGCTTCAGGCCAGCAATCTGCGGAGGATTTGCTGGCGCAGGCGAATGCCTGTGTTGTTGAAGGTGATATCGACGGGGCCTTGCATTGTCTGCGACAGATCATCACTGGGGCTGCCCAGGCAGGTTTTACGGAAACTGTTTGCGGCCAGGCACTTGAACGTTTGTGCTCACTTTATCAGCGGCGCGGACAGTTGGCCGAGTTGCGCATAGCTTGCCAGACCATGTTGGCAACCTTTCCTGCATATATACAAGCCCATTACCTGTCGGCAGCAGCGAGCCAGTCGCTTGCCGATATTGAGCAGGCGTTAGTCTCTTACCAGCAGGTGTTAGCGCTGGCACCTGATCATGCTGCGGCCCATTTTAACCGTGCTTTGTTGCTCGAGCAGCAACAGCGTTTTCGGGAAGCCTTTGATCATTATCAGCAGGTCGTGGTGTTACGGCCACAGCGTGTCCAGGCCCATTTGCGTCTGGGCATACTCGCTGCGCAACGTTTGCAGCGACCCGATATTGCCAAGGAAGCCTTTCGCCATGTGGCGGAGCTGGCACCGGATGATGCTGGCATGCAGTTCAATCTTGCCGTTTTCTGGCATCAACAGCGGGATTTCGAAGCCGCCGCCGCATGTTATGACCGCGTTTTGGCATTGGATCCTGCTCATGCGCTCAGTTGTTATTTGCTGGCTGATATCTGCGAGATGAGTAATCGTCTGAATGAGGCCGAACAGTATTTGGCCCGAGGTCAGGCGATTGATCCCGATTGTCCTTTGGCGCAACGATTGGCGGCAACCTTGCTGCGTCGTCGAGGTCGGGTCGATGACGCCATCACCTTGCTTGCGGGAGCCGAGATTCCGACGGATGATCTGCAGCTGGCGCAGGATATTCATTTCGAGCTGGGGCGGCTCTATGATCGTAGTGGTGACAGTGACCGTGCCTATGAGCATTTCCAGGCAGGTAATGACTTGCTGGCTCAGAGGGGCGCGACGACGGGTGCCGACAAGGACGGTTATCTGGCACGAATCCGCGGTCTGCGGCAGCAATTTTCACCGGTCTGGCTGGCTAGCTGGCAGCCGCCGCTTGTGGCGCAACCGGCAATGGCTGATGAGCCGGTTTTTCTCGTTGGTTTCCCTCGTTCAGGAACAACATTGCTGGATCAGGTTCTTGACAG
>JALWQD010000135.1 GCA_026994735.1 Gammaproteobacteria bacterium
GCCAATGGCTGTGAAAGCGATCGTGATGGCGATGGCATTAGCGACCAGAGTGACCGCTGCCCCGATAGCATCGAAGGCGCTATCGTTGACAGCCTCGGCTGTGAAAATGACACGGATGGTGATGGTGTCGTTGATCGCCTTGACCGCTGCGCTGACACAGCAAGTGGCACCGTTATTGATAAATGGGGTTGCGCCCTGGACAGTGACCAGGATGGCGTTGCCAATACAGCCGACCGCTGTCCCAACACAGCCACTGGCGCCAAAGTCGACATCCATGGCTGCCAGATTCAGGACCGCATCGTCCTGAAAGGCGTCAACTTTGCAACTGCCTCAGACAAGCTAACCGCGGACTCATCACGTGTACTTGATGATGTTGCCGAAACATTGCGCAAGCATCCCGAGCTCACAATTGAAGTTGCCGGCTATACTGATAACAGGGGTTCGCGCGGCTATAACATTCGTCTGTCACAAGGCAGAGCCGAATCGGTTGTCACCTACCTTCGCAACAAGGGTGTTGATGGCAACAAGTTGTCAGCAGTCGGTTATGGCCCGGCAAACCCGATTGCCAGCAATGACAGCGCTGATGGCCGTTTCCAGAACCGCCGTGTTGAACTCCATATTACGGAGTAACTGAGCACTGAACAAAAGGGGCTGCCAAAAGGCAGTCCCTTTTTTTATTCCCCCAAAAAGGTCACCCGGCCAGATCTCCTCAGCTTCTTTCTTCTTCTGACCGTTACAAACCCAAGCGCCTGTCTTCACGCCAAAGAACATTGTAAGTGCGCCCATCAATAGACGACTGCTTGATAAGCAAACACTTTCCGGGCAAGGAGTAACAAATGATTGAAACCGATATTTGCATCATTGGCGCGGGTTCTGGTGGCCTTAGTGTTGCCGCCGGCGCCGTACAAATGGGGGCTCGCGTTGTCCTCATCGAAAAAGGTGCGATGGGAGGTGATTGCCTGAACACCGGCTGTGTGCCATCAAAAGCGCTCCTTGCTGCCGGGCATATAGCCCAAAATCAACGCGATGCAACCCCCTTCGGCATTGCCGCAATTGAACCTAAAATCGACTGGCAGGCTGTCAACAAACATGTTCACGATGTCATTGCAGCCATTGCCCCTAATGATTCCGTTGAGCGTTTCAGAAATCTCGGTGTCGAGGTTATTCAAGGCGAAGCGCGTTTCGTTAATACCCATACGGTACGTGTCAACGAAGACCGTATCCGGGCAAAATATTTTGTCATTGCAACGGGTTCGTCCCCCTTTGTTCCTCCTATCGAGGGATTGGCGGATGTTGATTACTTTACCAACGAAAACATCTTTGCCAACCGTCATCCTATCGATCATCTGCTGGTCATCGGGGGCGGCCCCATTGGCATCGAACTGGCTCAAGCCCATCGACGCCTGGGCGCCAAAGTCACCGTTATGGAAGTCGCCCGGCTGCTGATCAAGGATGACCGTGAGTTAGCTGAGATCGTCATCGAACGACTGCGTGGGGAAGGTATCGACTTCTACGAAGGTGGCCGCGACCTACGCATCGAAAAAGATAGCAAAGGCATCCATATTTACTGTCAAATGGATGACCAGAAGATCTGCGTCACAGGCAGCCACCTGCTCATAGCTACAGGCAGACGAGCCAATATCGCCGCTCTCGATCTGGAATCAGCAAGTATCCAACACACGCCACAGGGA
>JALWQD010000136.1 GCA_026994735.1 Gammaproteobacteria bacterium
ATTTCAGGCCATCGGCAAGTGGCTGCAATAAACCTCGGGGACCAACCCGGTTAGGGCCAATACGCACCTGGATATAGCCAATGACCTTCCGCTCAGCCAGTGTCAGATAAGCGACTGACAACATAATCGGCACCACGATAGCCACAATTTCGAGAATAATCTGCAAGGTATATGGGAGCATATCCCAGAGTGAGATAATCAAATCAATCATCGTCTTTTCCGTGTCTTTGCGTCATCGACTCATCCCTTGCTGACAGATTCAAGGGTAATCGTGCCAAAGGCCTTTGCTAAAGCCTCACTCCCCGGAACTGCGCTTGGGATATAAACGCTTTCCAGCGGTACGCGATTATCAAGAACAACATCCAATTCAGTCTGATAATCGCCCTCTTGACGAACAAAAACCCTATCGCCTTCATGCAAGCCAAGAGCCTTCGCCTGTTTGTCATTCATGGCCACAACAGCTTCGCTGACTGCGTCGGCAGTGCGCTGTAACGACTGAGCACGGCGGACAACCGGGTCACTTGCCAATGGCGGCACAGTACCTATCCGCAGAAGACTGTTTTTCGCCGCTAGCGAAATTGCCTCCGGACATTGCCACAGTAAACCAGACTCTGTCTCGGCGGCTGAAACCAGTGCTGCCAATTCGCTGACAACATCCCTCGATGACATCTGTTCAAAACCATCCAGTGCAAACAGATTGCCGAGCACACGAAGAACCTTCCAGGCAGGCCTGGCCTCGCCTTGTGGTGCTACAGCAGCGCTAAAGCTCTGCCATTTTCCTTCAACATTGACATAGGTTCCTGATGTTTCGGAATAAGGAGCTACCGGCAACATGACATCAGACACTGCACGCAAGGATGGACTATCGTATGCTGTCATGACGACCACGGCGGCTGCCTCTGCCAATTGTCTGCTGGCCTTGGCAGCGATGGCCAAATCAAAGTCTGGCTCAATATTAAGCAGCAAATATGCCTGCTGATTTTTTTCAAACATCTCGCCAACAGCATTACCAGCATCACTGCTGGCAGCGGCTGCACAGCGGTGAGGCAGTGCTCCGGCCAGCCAGGCCCCAGCCGTATTAGCGCCCTCAGTGAGGAAACCAACGGTAGCGCCACTGAGCTCTGCAATGGCCTTTGCCAGGGATTGAATGACACCAAGGTTCGGCCACATTTGTGCTTCCAGACCGATCAGAATGGCGGTCTCTTTTGCTGCGGCCAAAGAGTCGGCAATGGCCTTCTGTGCTGCCGTTGGACGCAGCCCCTTGAGCAAATCGCCAAGACCATCGAGCCCCTCAACCTTGCCACGCGATGGCATCAAGGCCTTGGTGATACCAGCTAATTGCTGCTCAATCTCATCAATACGCTTAACCAGCGCCTGATGGACAGGGAAATTGAAATCATAGTCCATAGTATTGACGAACATGATCTCACCACCCCGCAGCGCTGCCTGACGCAATCGGTGAGCAATCATCGGCTGATCCTTGCGGACATGGGAGCCGATTAATAACGCCGCATCAACCGTCGACAACGACGCCAGAGTGCGTCCAAGCGACGGATATCCGACGATAGCCTGCTGGGCAGAAGTATCTGTCTGGCGTAAACGATGGTCGATATTTGTCGAGCCCAAGGCACGAACCAGTTTCTGCAACAAAAACAGTTCTTCTGTTGTCGCATTTGCCGATACCAGGG
>JALWQD010000137.1 GCA_026994735.1 Gammaproteobacteria bacterium
GCGTATTACCATCGGCAGTGAAGACGAATGCAATCGCCTGCTGGAAACGTTGGCTGACATCCTTGACAAGGGCTGACATGGAAACGCTGCCGGAACTCACCTGCGCTGATATCAGCCAGGCTGCAGGCCATATCACCGACATCATCGCATTGGCCATTGAGCACCGTTCCGAGAACGCTGCCGTCGTTGTTTTTGACCGTCGCAGTACGCTCTCTTCCGCGCTCGCCGATGCCTATCAACAGTCACTGCCTGAAGCCAGCTTCATCGATTTTGACCAACAAACTGCGGAGGCCGTCCTTGCTGCCTTCGCAACCCTCAGCGCCGGCGACCTGGTTGTCCTGATCCAGTCAACAAGCTTTCGCCTTGATGCCTTTCGTATCCGCATCGAGCTGTTCAAACGCCAATTAAAGGTCATCGAACACCCCCACCTGGCTCGCATGACAGGCGCAGAGGCACGCTGTTATATCGCCGCCCTGTCCTATGACCCGGACTATTTTCGCGTCACGGGCCGGGCGCTGAAAAAAGCGATCGACAAGGCCCGTTGCACAGTCATCGACAGTGGCGGTGAAAAACTGATCTTTTCGTCACCGCTGGAAGCAGCCAAACTCAATGTCGGTGATTACCATCAGATGACAAATATCGGCGGTCAGTTTCCCATCGGAGAAGTTTTCACCGAGGCCTGCGACCTGGAAGCTGTCAATGGTCGCGTCCGTATCGGTTTTTTTGGTGATACCGCCTTTACCGTCAACCGACCACCGCAGGCCATCACACTGATCATTGAAAAGGGCCGTGTGGTAGCAACAGAAAACTCAACAGCAGAATTTGACCGCGTACTCGCCATCATTCGCGCCGACGAAGGTGAAGTCTGGTTACGTGAATTGGGCTTTGGTCTTAACCGGGCCTTTGATAAAGACCATGTCGTTTCCGACATCGGCACCTTTGAACGCATGTGCGGCATCCATCTTTCGCTCGGAGGCAAACACCTCAGCTACCGTAAGCCACAGATCAACCACCGGACAGCACGCCATCATGTTGATGTCTTTGTCTGCACTGAGTCCGTCCGCATCGATGAACAAACGGTCTACCAGAATAACAGCTGGCAGAACACTTAAGTCGTCGCGCTTTCGCAGCAACAACGAGCATTAGCCATGCCACCAAAATAACGGAGCGAGATGGCATGTCTGTCACAAAAACTGCCGGCTAAGCCATTCGCCAGATCAACATGCGGTTATTGGCCGGCATGGCGACATCAGTCAGCAAATGCAAGCCGATCCCAGTAGCAAGGGCATCTACCGCCTCAAAATCGCGAATGCCACTGGCAGCATTACGGCACTTGAGCCAGTCATCAAAGCGGGCATTACTGGCACTGGAAAACTGTCCCTGGTAATTAAACGGACCATATAGACATAACAAGCCACCGTCACTGAGCACGGCTGCCATGTGGACAAACAGACGTTGCACCGCTGGCCAGGGCATAATATGAATCGCGTTGGCACTGAAGACAGCATCAAAAGACAGCTCAGGCCATTCTTCAGCCTGGGCATCAAGCAACAATGGCGGCAAGACATTGGCCAGCCCTGCGGCCTCTATCCAGGCCTGAATACCGGCATGATTTTCAGCCAAATCACTGCATTGCCAAAGCAGATGGGGTAATTCACGGGCACAGTAAACAGCATGCTGGCCGGTGCCGCTGGCAATCTCGAGCAGACGCTGACTACTGGCAAGATGCTCACGTAATACGGCCAGTATTGGTGCCTGGTTGCGCTCACAGGCTGCAGCATAAGGTTTCATCACAGCTCCTTATTTTATTATTGGCGCCAGAACGCTGTTAGTTGTTAACGATCGCCGATATATTCCCTGGCAACAGGCGCAGGAACCCGCCAATTTCGACGAGACGAAGGTCATGAACAAACTGTCCCTGAAAATCTACCCCGGTGTTAGGGCAATACCTGCAGAGCAATGGCAAACCCTGGCGGGTGATGACCCCTTCTTATCACACAGCTATCTGTCAGCACTTGAGGCAAGCGGCAGCGTCAGCGCCGAAACCGGCTGGCAGGCCCGGTTTCTGACACTTTGGCAAAAAGAAAAACTGACAGCAGCCATGCCACTCTACCTAAAACACCACTCATTCGGCGAGTTCGTTTTCGACTGGGCCTGGGCCGAAGCTTATCAAGCCCAAGGGTTGCGCTATTATCCAAAGCTACTCTGCGCTATTCCCTTTACCCCCGTCAGTGGCAAGAGAATCCTCTGCGGCAATCATAAACTGGCTCGGAAAGTCCGCACAATACTAACCACTGCGGCTTTGGAAATTGCGCAACAACAGGGCCTTTCGTCACTGCACTGCCTGTTCCTCCAGACTGAAGAACAGCGTGAAATGGAACAACAAGGCATGATCATCCGCACAGATACGCAATTTCACTGGCACAACGCTGGCTATCTGCACTTTGACCAGTTTCTCGCCGAGCTGAAACACAGTAAACGCAAGCGAATCCGCCAGGAACGTCGCCAGGTTCAGCGTGCAGGCATCACTTTTCGTCACCTGACAGGCCAGCAAGCGAGCCCCGATGATTGGGCCTTTTTCTATCGTTGCTATACTCATACCCGCCAGCAATACCATTCGCCCGCAGCACTTAATGAAAATTTCTTCCAGCGTCTGGGCCGTACGATGCGCCAGCAGACCTTATTGATTATTGCCGAGAATGGCGGCCGCCCTATCGCCGCCGCACTCAACTTTTTTACTGCTTCAGTGCTCTATGGCCGCTCCTGGGGAGCACTGGAGTTTCATCCTGGCCTGCACTTCGAAACCTGCTATTACCAGGCCATCGATTTTTGTCTCGAACGGGGTATCAAGACCTTCGAAGGTGGCGCTCAGGGTGAGCACAAGCTGGCACGTGGCTTCCTGCCCGTAACAACCTATTCCAGCCACTGGCTGGCACAACCACAATTTTTCAATGCGATCAAAGACTACATCGCCCGGGAAGGTGAGCTCAAAGCAAAGTATCGCAATGACCTGCGCCAACGCAGCCCTTTTCGCCGGCAATAAACACCCTGCCAGGCCGCCTTGCCATCAAGCGGTACTTTCGTACGGGCAAGCGCCAGAGGAAGCATGTTATAATCTACATAGCATATAATGCGTTAGCTTGAAAGCAGCAGGATTTGCCTTGTTATCACACTCAATAGCAAAGCAAGCAGAAACCATTGAGGATATATAGATTATGAAGAATCAAGCCATCATTCAACATACGGCAAACCTTTCTTGGCACTGCGTCCGTAATCTGGGACTTAGCCTGGCCTTGCTCCTCAGCACACAAGCAGCCAGTGCTGTCACGGTACTTCTCAACGAAAACTTCGAACAGGTCACAGGGCTGACAGCGACACACTCCCGTGCCGTCAAAAACATCCTCAACGACACACCGACACAGTTGACTGCTGGGCTAACAATCGGCGAACCCATATCAGCGGCCGGTTTCATCAGTGTCCGCAGTGCAGACAATGGCCTGAATACCAACCCGTTCAGAAGCTTTAACAACTTTTTCTCGTCCAACTTCCTGGCGATGAATATTGAAACCGGCTTTGACCGCACGACAGACACAGCCTTCGGTATCACCCAGCTAACCATTCCCGTCGCCCCGTTAGCCTCAATGGCTGCTGGCAACTTTATCCACTTTTCTTTCGACTATATCCTTGACGGCGCAATTCATGCGAGCAGCAATCAGTCATTCAGTGCCTATTTGGCGGACGATATCCCGACGACAGCCCCTCCCGGAGTATACTATTCGACCAATGCCATCGATCCGAAATATGATCCAAGCGGTGGTGTTTCCGGCCATTTTGATGCCATCTATGACCTGACGGCATCAAGTTTCCGCCCAACGAAGGTGCGCCTTTATCTGAGCGATGGCCCAGGCAGCTCCTTTGCCACACGCTGGGCCGGTGGTTTTGATAATTTTCGCGTTGAGGCTTCCGAGACCAATAATTTTAACGTCCCTGAACCGGCCCCTCTGGCGTTAATGACACTGGCAATCATCGCCCTGCTTAGGCAGCGCTTAGGCAGCGGCACTGGCAAGCCCTTTTCCGGCACTCCTGCGCCGTAGTGCGACAGCTTCTGAAGCATCGTTTTGCAACCACCGCCCGGGGGACGTGAAAGAGGACCTGATCACCGCCCATTGCTCACGGCAATCGGGGACCGCACTTGTGACCAAACAGAAATACTGACAGGCCCTAAGGCAAATGCATGGCGGCATCTTCAAAAGTAGCGGCAACAGCATCGCGATGGCAAGCCTCACAGTCTCCATAGCCATTGACCTTTGGATTCTTCCAGACACTGTCATCGATCTCGTCATGCTTGGCCTTCCAGTAAGGTGTTGCGGTGATCCGTAGCGGCGACTCTGTTGCCGGAATAGAGGCAAATATCTTCCGTGCTGGCTCGGTCAGACCATTGTCAGCGGCATTCGCCGTCATAAACGCCTGCAAGTGACTTAACGTCTCTTCATCCAAGCCTAAATCTTCATCGAAATGATTTTCCTGCTCACGCAACATACGCCGCCAGGAACGGGCGGGCAACAAGCTTGGATGGTAGGCGAGGTGGCAATCACTGCATTCCGAACGCCAAACCTCATCCGTCGCCAACTGGGGACCGTGCAAGGGAAGAAACGGATCATCCTTCGTCGATGTCACATAGCCGCGAAAAAAATAGGCCGCGAAAACGAGTAGCGCGAGCAGGATAACAACCGCAACGATACTGCGTTGGCTGACTGTACCCTCATCACTGCCACCATCACCCCCTATTTTGTAACCCGATATCATCGCGCCAATAAGATTCTCACGATGCAAAAAACTTTCGACAAGCACACCGGCAAGATGCATACCGACAACGACGATCATCGACCAGGCAAGAAATTCATGCGCCTCGCGGGCAAAATCGCCAACCAGACTGGAGACAAAGCGGGCGACGGGACCATGACCTTCTTCACCGCCAAAAACAAGCATCCCTGTACTTGTCACCAGAAGGATCAGCAACAGCATCAGGAAGATAGCCCACGAACCCGCAGGGTTATGACCAAGATAACGGGCTGCCTGACCATTCAGCAAACCTTTCAGGTAGGCCGTCACTGATGGCCAATCATAGGCAAAAGTATGAAAACGGGCATAGTGGGTACCTATCCAGCCCCAAAGCAGGCGAAAAACCAGCAAGGTCAGAACGGTATATCCGGAAAAGACATGAATATAAAGATAGCGGTCATCATCCGAACTCAGCCAGGCACCGAGGAAAGCGAGCACCAGTAACCAGTGGAAAACCCCCGTCGGCAAATCCCAGACCAACTGTTTGTTCCTTTGCTTGGACATTATTTCTCCGTCAACCTTGATAAAAAACCGCTTAGCCTGGCAGCTGTCCATCAATCAGCAAATGCCGGTCTGTTAATTGTCTGACCGTGAGAAAATCAACCAGCCCCACGGACTGTAATTGCTGGCGCACTTCTTCGCTACGATAGGCCGCACAGAGTGAATGATAAAAATCGTGGCGTAAAACATCCGCTTCCCCGTCAGCATATAAAGCGACCAGCTCGGTCACTGTCTTGAGATCATCGGGGCGCAAAAGATCCATCACAAATACCGCCGTACCCGGCCGTCCATAACGCTGTATATAACGCCAGAGATCTCCCGGTCTGGCTAAGTGGTGCAATAAACTGTTGGCAACAATCAGATCAACAGGTTCGATCGTCAGCGCACACTGCGGAAGATAACCCTGGACCAATTCCACACGCTCAGCCAATGACTCCTCGGCAACACGCTGACAAGCCAGTTCAAGCATCGCGGTGGCGGCTTCAAGGGCGATAATATGGGCATTCGGCAAGGCATGAGCCAGACGCACGGTGATATCGGCAGGTCCGCAGCCAAGATCAAGAACGGTGCGCGGCTGAAGCCCGCGCGTCTGCAAAAAAGCCAGACACTGCTCGACATAGAGACTGTGTGGCTGATCAAAATCGGCCGCAGCATAGGCAACGGCCTGAGCGCGGTCAACCATCAGTTCAGGTTCAGGAATACGACGCATACCACTCAAGCAACATTGTACTGTTGTGGCAAAACCCTGAGCCGATAACAAACATCAGGGTAAACAGTATTCACCTTGGTAAAGATCCGCCACTTTTTCACGCTCCCTGATCAAATGATGGCGATCAGTATCGACCATGATCTCGGCCGCACGTGGACGGGAATTATAATTCGAACTCATGGTAAAACCATAGGCCCCCGCCGAACGTACTGCCAGCAAGTCTCCCTCGCGGATCGCTAGCGCCCGTCCCTTGCCGAGAAAATCACCCGTTTCACAGACCGGGCCAACGACATCATATTGACGCAATGGCACATCGTCTGCAGCCGCTTCCGACAAAGGAATAATCGCCTGCCAGGCATCATAGAGTGCCGGTCGCAACAAGTCATTCATCGCTGCATCAACGATCGCGAAATTTGCTGCCTGCCCCGTTTTCAGATACTCAACACGTGTCAGCAACACTCCGGCATTGGCAACAATGGCACGGCCAGGCTCGATAATCAGCTCATACTGGCGTCCGGCCATCTCCTCAAGCATCGCCTGAGCATACTCTTCTGGCAAGGGTGGCTCTTCACC
This sequence comes from Gammaproteobacteria bacterium, assembly GCA_026994735.1. Taxonomy (GTDB): domain Bacteria; phylum Pseudomonadota; class Gammaproteobacteria; order SZUA-140; family SZUA-140; genus RI-283. The sequence continues at coordinate 6,626 of JALWQD010000137.1, forward strand.
TTGATAGCAAACGCCCAGGCCACCGCCAAGATCAAGATGCGTCAGCGTTATCCCCTGCGCCTGCAAACGATCCGCTAATAACAAAACCCGTTGCAGGGCATCCACAAAAGGAGCAATTGCTGTTAACTGTGAACCAATATGACAATCGAGGCCAACAACATCAATAGCGGCCAATGTAGCCGCGTGGAGATAGGCTTTTTCCGCCTCGTCATAAGCAATACCGAACTTGCTCTCACGCAAGCCCGTCGCAATATACGGGTGCGTCATGGCGTCTACATCGGGATTAATACGTAATGAAATCTGCGCCCGACGGCCCATATCGGCGGCAATTTCATTAATACGGTCGAGGTCGCTCAACGA
>JALWQD010000138.1 GCA_026994735.1 Gammaproteobacteria bacterium
TTGCAGACACTGATACCCCGGTCTGCAGCAGCGGCAAGATCGATGTTATTTGTACCGGTAGCGGCAACACAAATCAGGCGTAATGCTGGCAACCGGGCAAGAGAGCTGGCATCAAGAGGAACTTTATTACTGACGACAAGCTGCGCCCCCTGCAAGCGCGCCACCACATCCTCTGTCGACGTTTGTGCATAACGGCGCCAGTGCGGCAACGTTGCCAGTAAACCATCAAGTTGCAAATCACCCTGTGAAAACGAGGCCTCATCGACAATAACCCCTTTCATGGCAAGACCTCGATGCCCAGACTAGTTTTTCAGTCGATAGCCCGTACGGAAAATCCAGGCAACCATCAGCAAGCAAACAAAAAGAAAGAAACAAACCATACCGAAGCTTGTCAGCACGTTGACATCAGCAACACCATAAAAACTCCAGCGGAAACCGCTGATCAGATACACAACGGGATTGAAGAGCGAAATCGTCTGCCAGGGCTCCGGCAGCATGTCAATCGAATAAAATGCACCGCCGAGAAAGGTCAACGGCATGATCACCATCAAGGGTATTATCTGTAATTTCTGAAAATCATCGGCCCAAAGACCGATAATAAAACCGAACAGGCTGAATGTAACGGCCGTCAACAAGAGGAAGGCGACCATCCAAAAAGGGTGAGCGATTTCATAATCAACGAACAAACGCGCTGTCGCCAGAATAAGCGCACCAAGAATGACCGATTTAGACGCAGCGGCACCAACAAAACCCAAAACGATTTCCAAGGCAGAAATGGGGGCCGACAGGATCTCGTAGATGGTACCGGTAAACTTTGGAAAATAAATCCCGAAAGACGCATTCGATATACTTTCACTGAGCAGTGACAACATCAGCAGGCCAGGGATAATAAAAGCCCCGTAGCTGATACCGTCAATCGCCCCCATACGCGAACCAATGGCGGCCCCGAAGACGACAAAATAAAGTGATGTCGACAAGATCGGTGATGCAATACTCTGCGCCAGTGTCCGCCAGGCACGGGCCATTTCATAGAGATAGATGGCCCGAATGCCATGCAGGTTCATAATGAGCCCCCTGTGGCAATCAGATTGACAAAGATGTCTTCAAGCGAGCTTTCACGCGAATGCAGGTCGCGAAAGTCAATGCCCAAAACAGCCAGATGACGTAATAGTTCGGGGATCTGGTTATGTTCCTTCTGGGCATCAAAGGTATAGATCAGGGTATAGCCATCGGCACTCAACTCCAGAGGATAAGATGCCAACTCGGATGGTACCACCGTCAATGAAGAGACCAAGGTTAATACCAGCTGCTTCTTGCCCAACTGATTCATCAAGGCCTGCTTCTCTTCAACAACAATAATCTCACCTTGATTGATAACACCGATACGGTCAGCCATCTCCTCTGCCTCTTCAATATAATGCGTGGTCAGAATGATCGTCACTCCTTGCTCTCGTAACTGACGCACCATTGCCCACATATCCCGGCGCAATTCAACATCAACACCCGCCGTCGGCTCGTCAAGAAAGAGCACACGAGGTTCATGAGATAAAGCCTTGGCAATCAGCAAGCGCCGCTTCATACCACCGGAGAGCGTCATCACCCGCGCCTCACGCTTGTCCCAGAGTGACAGTTGACGGAGAATCTTTTCAAGCGTCGCTGGCGATGGCGGCTTGCCAAATAAACCGCGACTGAAACGGACAGTGGCCTCAACGCTCTCGAAAGCCCCGGTCAGCAATTCTTGCGGCACCAGCCCAATCTGCGCCCGTGCCTGACGATAGTCCTGCTGGATATCAAAGCCATTGACGCATACTGTGCCATTTGATGGTGTTACGGTACCGCAGACAATATTTATCAGCGTCGTCTTGCCGGCTCCATTGGGTCCCAACAGGGCAAAGATCTCGCCAGGACGAATATCAAGGTCGATCGATTTCAAGGCCTGATGCCCCGAAGCATAGGTTTTCCCTATGCCACGAATAGAGATGACCGCTTGCTTCGAAGGGGGAGTGTCAGTATTTGGCTGTCTCATGTCACCTTTACTCCCAGACATTCAGCCCGTAAAGCATCGATGCGATCACGCATCGCCGCCGCCTCCTCAAACTCAAGATCACGGGCATGCTGATACATCTTTTCCTCCAGCACCTCAATCTCCTGCGCCAACTCTGCCGGTGTGCGCAGGGAATATTCAGCCACCGCCTCGGCAACACGACTGCCTGCGGCGGGCGTGAGTGTCGCCACGCTCCCGTCCATAACATCAACAATTGCCTTTTCAATACCCTTTGGCGTAATCCCCTGCTGCTTATTATGAGCAATCTGTTTTTCGCGTCGCCGATTGGTCTCATCAATAGCCCGCCGCATCGAGCCAGTGATCCTGTCAGCATAGAGTATCGCTCGCCCACGCAGGTGACGAGCGGCACGGCCAATGGTCTGGATCAACGAACGCTCAGAACGTAAAAACCCTTCTTTATCGGCATCGAGTATCGCCACCAGTGAAACCTCGGGCAAGTCCAGTCCTTCCCGCAGCAGGTTAATACCGACGAGAACATCGAAAACCCCCAGACGCAGGTCACGCAAGATCTCGACACGTTCAACCGTATCAACATCGGAATGCAGATAACGTACGCGCACACCGTGTTCGGCGAGGAATTCCGTCAGGTTCTCGGACATTTTCTTCGTCAGGGTTGTCACCAGAACACGTTCATTGAGCTCACTTCGAATGGTAATTTCTGACAGCAGATCATCAACCTGGGTAGCAACCGGGCGAATCTCGACTTCCGGATCGATCAACCCTGTCGGACGCACAACCTGCTCAACAACGGCATCACTGTATTTGCCCTCATAATCTCCCGGCGTCGCGGAAATAAACATCATTTGTGGTGCAATGCCCTCAAACTCCTCAAAGCATAGCGGTCGATTATCGAGTGCCGAAGGCAAACGAAAGCCGTAATCTACCAGCGTTGTCTTGCGCGCTCTGTCACCACGAAACATACCGCCCAGTTGCGGCAGTGTCACATGGCTTTCATCCAGCACCAGCAAAGCATTGGCGGGAAGATAATCAAACAATGTCGGCGGTGCTTCGCCGGCCTGCCGCCCGGATAAATGGCGCGAATAATTCTCGACCCCGGAGCAGTAGCCGAGCTCAAGCATCATTTCAATATCAAAGCGTGTGCGTTGCTCAAGACGCTGCGCCTCAAGCAATTTATGATGGGCATGGAGTTCAGCCAGACGCTCGCGCAACTCTTCCTTGATCGCTTCGATAGCACGCAACAGCACCGCCCGCGGGGCGACATAATGTGTTTTTGGATAGATTGTCAGACGCTCTGTGCGCGAAATAATTTTCCCCGTCAGAGGATCAAAATAGCTCAATTGTTCAATCTCATCATCGAATAACTCGATGCGTACCGCTTCACATTCAGAATCAGCCGGAAAGATATCAATCACTTCACCGCGGACCCGAAAGGTTCCCCGACGTAATTCCATGTCATTGCGCGTATATTGCAAATCAGCAAGCTGGCGCAGGATACGACGCTGACCGATAGCATCGCCACGCACAAGATTCAAAACCATGTCGAGATAGGAGGCCGGGTCACCGAGACCATAGATTGCCGAGACCGAAGCAACAATAATGACATCCGGACGCTCCAGCAGAGCCTTTGTTGCTGACAAGCGCATCTGTTCAATCTGGGCATTGATTGCCGAATCTTTCTCAATGAAGGTATCACTGGCCGGAACATAGGCCTCAGGCTGATAATAATCGTAATAGGAAACGAAATATTCGACGGCATTGTGTGGAAAAAACTCGCGCATTTCACTGAATAGCTGCGCTGCCAGTGTCTTGTTTGGTGCCAAAATCATTGCCGGGCGTTGTAGCCTCTCGATGACATTGGCAACGGTAAACGTCTTCCCTGAACCGGTCACACCGAGTAGCGTTTGGCGGGCCAGTCCCGCTTCAATGCCTTCCGTCAGGGCATCAATAGCCGCTGGCTGGTCACCTGCTGGCGCAAACCGGCTGACTACCTGAAAACGTCGCTCTGTCATGTAGGCTCCTGGAATTAACGGTCATCCATCACTTGATCGACACAACGCACCGATCAAGGAAGGAGTATTACCGACGTAAAAAATGTCAGCACACATGATACATGTCTGGCGCTTGCGGTATAGTATGGCAAGAGTTTTCCGCAAACTGGGTCGCCGCGCATCCGGCCGGTGCCCACAGACATCAAGATGGTGACGACGTGGACCTAGCGCAAAGAGTACAACGGATTAAACCTTCGCCGACGCTGGCGATTACCGCCAAGGCAGCTCAGCTGCGTGCCGAAGGCAAGGATATCATCGGCCTTGGAGCCGGAGAACCGGATTTCGACACCCCGGCACATGTCTGTACAGCGGCCATCGAAGCCATTAACAAAGGGTTTACGCGCTACACCCCGGTCGCCGGTATCCCGGAGCTGCGCCAGGCTATCGCCGACAAGTTCTGGCGTGATAACCAGTGCGAATACAGTGCTGATGATGTGCTTGTCTCGGTCGGCGCCAAGCATAGCCTCTATAACCTTACCGAGGCACTACTCAGCCCCGGTGACGAAGCGATCATTCCGTCACCCTACTGGGTCTCCTATCCTGATATGGTTTTGCTTGCCGACGGCAACCCGGTCATCGTCCGCTGCGGCATAGAGCAGGGTTTCAAGATGACAGCCCGTCAGCTTGAAGCCGCCATCACGCCGCGCACTCGACTACTGTTTCTCAACAGCCCGTCAAACCCAACCGGCGCTATCTACAGCCGTCAGGAATTGCAGGAACTAGGAGAAGTTCTGCGCCAGCACCCGAAAATTGTCATTGCCAGTGATGATATCTACGAACACATCCGTATCGGCAATACCCCGTTCTGCAATATCCTTATGGCCTGCCCGGAGTTACGGCAACAGACCGTGCTTTTCAATGGCGTCTCAAAGGCCTATGCCATGACAGGCTGGCGCATCGGCTATGCCGCTGGTCCCAAGGAAATCATGACGGCAATGAAAAATATCCAGTCACAGAGCACATCGAACCCCTGTTCAATCGCCCAGCATGCCGCCCTCGCAGCCCTGAGAGGCAGTCAAACATGCATTGAGGAAATGAATGTTGCCTTCCGCGAACGACACGAATTTGTCGTCACCGCCCTCAATGTTATGGCCGGCGTTCGCTGTCTGCCCGCCGATGGTGCCTTCTATGCCTTCGCACATGTTGCCGAGGCCATCGATAACATGACCGGTATTGATGACGACCTGGCCCTGAGTGAATATTTGATCAACGAAGCCGAAGTCGCCGTCATCCCCGGTTCAGCCTTCGGTCTTCCAGGCTATATCCGGCTGTCCTTTGCCACCAGTATGAAACTACTCGAAGAGGCCTTGCGGCGGATTGGTGCGGCCTTGCCACAATAGAACAAACTCGCGCCCCCCACGCTGAACAGAAGCAACACGGCCCAGGGCTGCAGATGAGACCGGCCATCCCGCAAGCAGCCCACTGGACACGAATAACAAGCGCTAAACAGCCAGTGAAACCTCACAAGCGGCATCCGTGGAGCAGAACCCGGCATCGCTTAATCCGTTCGTTCTAAAATACTCGCCGCAACATAATCAAGGCCAGCGACAAAAAAAGCAACGGAGGCGCGAGAATACAAAGTAATGGGTCGAGCGCATAGACAATGCCAACATAACCACTGATCTGATCAAAAATATAAAAACCAACCCCCAGCAAAACCCCCACCATCATCCGCAAACCCAGACTGACCGAACGCAAGGGGCCAAAGATGAAGGGCATCGCCAGCAACAGCATGATCAATGTCGTTATTGGCATGATCAGCTGACGCCAGAAAGCCAGTTCATAACGCGCGGCATCAAGCTCATTTTCTCTTAAAAACGTCAGATATCCGAACAGGTCCATGATCGACAAATGCTCCGGCCGTACGGCAACAGAATCAAGCAAGTCCGGTGCCAACGTCGAACGCCAGGGCAATTCTGCCAGACGCTCAATCTGCAAGTGGCCATCCATGACACGCGTGCGTAGCACATCAATCAACATCCAGCCGCTCATACCATAGCGGGCAACTGTTGCCTGCAAGGTCTGCGACAGGTGTTCAGCCTTATCGAGAGTATGAATGCGGACACCGATCAACTGCTGCTTGTCGAGCAAGGTGCGAATATTAACGAAGCTGGTGCCATCACGAAACCAGAGGCCTTCCCGTGTCTGCAGTGTTGCCTGGCCTGTCAGAGCTTCGGTGCGCATTGCCTGCCCCTGCTCTTCCGCCCACGGAGCCAGCCATTGCCCCATAGCAATAGCGAGGACAATCAGCAACAGTGCCGCCTTGAAGACACTGCCAATTATTCGCCCTAGCGAGATACCGGCTGCACGAATGACGGTCAACTCACTGTTGCTGGCCATGGCGCCCAAACCTGCCAAACCACCGACTAAAGCGGCAATGGGCATGAATTGGTAAACAAGCCGTGGAATCCCCAAAGCGACATAGGCCAAAGCCTGTATTGAGCCATAACTGCCCCTGCCGACCATTTTCATCTCGGCAATAAACGAGATAAAAGTAAACAGTGCCAGCAATATCGCCAAGACAACCAGCGTCGCCATGATGACCGAGCGACCTATATATTGATCCAGCAATTTCATGGCACGGCTCCTTGCCGATGCAAACGCCGGCGACGACGTAACAAGCCGTGCTGATAAAGCAGCATGACAACAATCAACAGCAACAACAAAGCATGGACCCACCACATGCCAATTTCGGCAGGCACCTGTCGCTGACTGACCCAGCTCTTGGCTATCCCGAGCAGATTGTTATAAAGAACATAAATCAAAATCGCCACAAAAATCCGTCCGAAACGACCGGAACGTGGCTGACTGACACTCAGAGGTATCGCCAGCATAGCAAGTAGCACAACGGTCACCGGCATCGATAAACGCC
>JALWQD010000139.1 GCA_026994735.1 Gammaproteobacteria bacterium
CGCATCGCCACTTCGGTTTTGCCGAAACCGACATCGCCGCAGACCAGCCTGTCCATCGGTAAAGGTTTCGACATATCAGCGAGAACCTGGCTGATGGCCTCTTGCTGATCGGGGGTTTCTTCAAACGGAAAGGCAGCAGCAAAGGCTGCATAGGATTCATCAGGTGCCGGGTAGGCATGTCCTTTACGGGCCTGTCGGCGGGCGTAGATGTCGAGCAGTTCTGCAGCGACATCACGGGCTTTTTCGGCGGCCTTGCGGCGAGCCTTTTGCCATTGCTGGCTGCCAAGCCGGTGGAGCGGTGCTTGTTCCGGACTCAGGCCGCTGTAACGACTGATCAGCTGCAGTGCCGAGACGGGGACATAGAGTGTGTCGCCACCGGCATATTCCAGTTGCAAAAACTCGGCTTCGATGCCGCCTGTATCGAGGCTGCAGAGCCCTAAATAACGACCGACGCCGTGTTCTTCGTGAACTACCGGCATGCCGGTAGCCAGTTCGGTGAGGTTGCGTATGACGGCTTCAGGGTCACTCTGGCCCTGGCGACGTTTACGGCGCCGGCGCTGCATGACCTGTTCACCGAAGATCGTGGCCTCGGTAATGATTGCCAGAGCAGGGTCATCGAGCAGCAGACCCTGGTCAAGATCAGCAACAGTTATTGCCAGTTTGATGTCTTCAGTACGGAGAAAGGATTGCCAGCCTGCTATCTGCACGGGTTTAATATTGATGTCAGCGAGCAGTGTCAACAGACGCTCACGGCGGCCTGTGCTTTCAGCAATGAGTAATGTACGACCATGAAAAGTGGTAAGGAATTGCTCCAGCATGGCCAGGTCTTGATGGCCTGAAGCTGCTGTCGGGACGGCTCGAACGGCGAAATCATAGTGTCGTGAATGCGTGGCCGTATGGTTGCTTTGCAGGTGACCGAAGAGCCGGGCATCAATGGTGGTCCGAATGGTTTCCGGGGCAAAGAATAACTGTTCGGGTTTCAGGGCCGGTCTTTCTTCATCGAGACGACGTAAACTGTAGCGTTCATTGATCTCATGCCAATAGTTTTCAGCAGCAGTTACAGTGCCCTCATCGACGAGGATGAGGGCATGTGCTGGCAGGTAATCAAAGAGACTGGATGTCTGCCGATGAAAGAGCGGTAAATAATATTCTATGCCACCGGGGGGGTGGCCGTCGCTGACACCACGATAAATGGGAGAGCGTTGGGCATCGCCCGGAAATATTTCGCGCCAGCGACGGCGAAATTGTTCAATGTCGTCTTTTTTGAGTGGAAATTCGCGTGCTGGCAAGACACGGATTTGTTCGACGGCATCAATGGAACGTTGGCTTTCAGGGTCGAAGGTGCGCAGGCTATCGACCTCATCATCAAAGAGATCAATGCGATAAGGCAGTTTACTGCCTGCAGGAAAGATATCGATAATGCTGCCGCGAAGAGTGTACTCACCATGCTCGCTAACCTGGCGAGTATGACGATAGCCGGCCTCTTCGAGGCGCAGGCTGAGTTTTTCCCTGATCAGTTGTTCACCTTTATCGATGAGCAGGCAGTGGCTGTCGAGATAGTCTTGTGGAGGCAGACGTGACATCAGAGTGGTGATCGGGACGATAACGACACCCTGTTTTAATTTTGGCAGCCGGTAGAGTGTTGCCAGACGTTCGGCAATGATGTCCTGGTGTGGCGAAAAGACATCGTAGGGCAGGGTTTCCATGTCCGGAAAAATCAGTACAGGGGCTTTGTTGTCGTCATTGTTCTCTGCCGTTTGAAAGAACCTGAGCTCGCTTTCGAGGCGCTCTGCGGCAGGCATATCCGCGACAATGACGACGATAGGCAGTCGGTGACGCTGTCGCGCAGACATGATCAGCAGACCACGACCGGCACCCTTTAGGCCAGCCCAGGAAAAACCTTCGCCGACAACCTGGGGCAGGGGCGGGGAAAACAGGGAAGACTTGTCGTTCGTTGTCGGCAGGGAGGAATTGTCGGACACTTTCATCTTCAGTCTGGGGGCGTTATCGTGGCTCAGTGAATAAAGCCCGGCAGTCTATCAGAAATCATTGCTGTCGCCTGCTATCTCTATCAAGGAGGATGGAGAATGTTGCCCTTCAGTGTTTGTTTCAGCTCTGCAGACCGTGGCCATGAAAAGGGTTTTTTACTCCTGGAAGTCTTGCTTGCCGGTAGTTTACTGGTCATGGCGATGTTGGCAATTGGCGGTTTGCTCCTTCGCCTTGAGAGCGAGGCTGGCGGGGTCAAACACTATCAGTTGGCGCGCTATTTTGCTTCCGAGTGTCTGGCGCAGAGGCAATATCTGCTTAGTATTCAGGGGCAGCAGTCGCTGGCCGCAGGTTCCTGGGTTATTGGTCCCGGCAGCCGTGCCGGCGAAGAGCAGCGGCCTGGGCTCGAACGCCGCTATCGCTGTGACTGGCAAATCAAGCGCCGCGCAGCTGATACCTATCAACTCGTTGTCGAGGTCAGCTGGCAAGAGCGGGGACGCCAGCCAAAAGAAATTTTTCGCCTGCAAACAATGGTGAGCCGGCGGCCCTATTTTGAAGCTGTAGGCAAATCCTGGCCGCGTTTCTGAGGGGGTGATTGGGCGGATTCATCGCCGCCATGAGCAAGACTGCCGGTGAAGCTTGATCCGGGCTATACTTGCTCTCCTTTCGAAAGCGCAGGCCTTTTAATTTTATGTTTCGCTCAGTGATTACGTGTTGCTTGCGGCTACTTGTCATCAGCGGCCTATTGACCAGTTTGCCGGTCTCACAGGCCTTTGCTGTCATGCCGGTCAAATCGGCTAATGATCAGCGCAGCTATGAATCCTTCGAGTTGCCTAACCATCTACGTGTTTTGCTCATTTCCGATCGTCAGGCCGACAAGGCTGCGGCCAGCCTGGAGGTTCACGCCGGTTCAATGGATGATCCGGATGAGCGCCCCGGTTTAGCCCATTTTCTCGAACATATGCTCTTTTTGGGGACCAAAAAATATCCTTCGGCCAATGCCTATAAGGATTTTATCAGCAGCCATGCCGGTCGGGATAACGCCTATACCTCTGGTCAATATACCAACTATCATTTCGATATTGCACCTGATGCCTTGCCTCAGGCCCTGGATCGTTTTGCCCAGTTTTTTATTGCCCCCACGTTTGACCCGGCCTATGTCGAGCGCGAACGCAAGGCTGTTGATGCCGAGTACCGGCTCAAAATTCAGGATGATGCACGTCGTCTTAACCAGGTGATCAAAGCGACGAGTAATCCAGCTCATCCCTATTCTCGCTTTTCTGTCGGCAGTCTTGAAACCCTTGCTGATCAACCGGGAGAATCCGTTCGTGATGCCATGTTGCGATTTTATGATGACCATTACTCGGCCAATTTGATGACCCTGGCGGTGCTTGGTCGGGAAGATCTGACAGAGCTTCGACGTATGGTTGAGACTTCTTTTTCCGCTATCGCGGACCACCAGCTACAGTATCGGCAAGCAAGCGTGCCTCTGTTCACTAAAGATCAGCGCCCGCTTCAAATCGACATTGTGCCCATCAAACAACTGCGCATATTGCGTCTGGACTTTAGTTTTCCCTGGCAGGAAAGTGATTATCTCGCCAAGCCGGCCTTGATATTTGCCCATCTTCTCGGACATGAGGGCGAAGGCAGCTTGCTGGCCTGGCTCAAGTCTCAAGGCTGGGCCAATGCACTTAATGCCGGGCAGGGACAGTTATTTGGGCGTGAGGCAGGTTTTAGCATTACCGTCGATTTGACGGAAAGTGGTTTGGCTCACCGGCAAGAGATTATTGCGCAAATTTTTGCCACTATCCGTTTGATCGCCAAGCAGGGTCTTGTCGATTGGGTGATCGATGAGCTGCGGACAATCAATGACCTTGGTTTTCGCTTCCAGGAAAAGGGCCAAGCCCTGGCTGGAGTGATTTCTTTGGCCTCAGGTCTGCAACATTTTGAGGCTCGTCAAGTGCTGCGTGGCCCGTATGCTATTGACGGTTTGACGATTGCCCGCTTGCAGACCCTGCGTGAGCACTTGCGGCCCCGGCAAGTGCGTATATTGGTGATGGCTCCCGGCCTTGAAACTGATCGCCAGGAACCATGGTACAAGACACCTTATCGCAGCCATCCATTAGCCGAGGAGCGTTTGCAGGACTGGCGTGAGGCCGAACTCGATAGTGACATTCATTTGCCGGCAGTGAATATCTTCCTCCCCCAGCATGTTGCTCTTAAACCGCCAACAGAGATAACAGGGCGGCCGGTATTGCTGCGGCAGTTGGCCGCCTATCAACTCTGGCACGAGCAAGACCAGGAATTTTCTGTGCCCAAGGCGAATCTGTTTGTTTCCTTGAGCGGGGCAGCGACGTTAATGACGCTCAGGGACAGTGTCCTCAATCGACTGTATGTTGATCTGGTCAGCGATGCTCTTGACAGCTATGCCTATCCAGCCAGTCTTGCCGGGCTTTCCTATACCCTCAACAGTGCGGCAGCACGTATTGGTATCCATGTCGGGGGGTATGACGACAAGCTGCCATTGTTGGCGTCACGAGTGGCGACAACGTTGAAGACACTGGTGGTTGATGAAGCGCGTTTTGCAGTTATCCATGAACGTCTTCGGCGGGCATGGTTGAATCAACGTCATGATCGCCCTTACCAACAGGCAGGACGTGATTTAATGGCCTTGCTGGATTACCAGAAATGGCCATTGTCAGAGCGTTTGCAAGTACTGGAGTCGCTGACTGCGGACGATGTACGAGATTATATTTCCCGATTCTGGAAGCGTTTGCGCCTGCGGATACTGGTCCACGGTAATTTCACCGCTGTCGAGAGCCGGCAACTTGGGCAGCGTCTGCAAGGGCTGTTGCTGCAAGGAACGGAAGTTGCCGAGCCGCTGCCCCGGCGGGTGGTTAAGTTGCCGGCCGGACGTGAATACCTGTTACGCAAGCAGCTTGATCATGACGATTCTGTGCTTGCATTTTACTTGCAGGCCGGGGCTGACGGTCTTCGCGAGCAGGCGGCGATTGCCCTGTTCAATCAACTCGTCCGGACGCCCTTTTTCAATCAATTACGGACGGAGCAGCAGCTTGGTTATATTGTCAATGCCAGTCCTCTGCCGCTAGCACGTGTTGCCGGCGAACTGTTTATTATTCAGTCACCGCGTTTTCCTGTGGCGATCCTGACGCAGCGTGTTGAATCTTTCCTGCAGGGTTTTGAACAATATCTTGTGAGCCTGTCTGATGATGACTTTGCGCGTCAGCGCGCGGCCTTGTTGACCCGCCTGGAGGAGAAAGATACGCGATTGAGTCAACGCAGTTATCGTTATGCGCACGATTTACAGCTTGGCTATCTGACGTTTGACCATCGTCAGCGTCTGCTGGCAGCCGTGCGTGCCGAGGACAAGGCTGGCCTTGTTGACTTTGTTCATCAGTTATTAGCACCCGCTCAGGGGCGTCGCCTGCTTGTTCAGGGGCTTGGCAAGCAGCGTAATGAAGAACCGGCGACACGTTTGCATCTACGTCCTCGACGGTTGCTGATCAGCAATTTTGGCCTGTTTCGCCAAGCTCAGGAGAGTTATCAGCTACCGCTTGCCAAAGAGAGTGACGGCTTGTCACAGAAACCTTTGCCTGCTTTGTGACGTGGTTGGCAGAATGACAGGGGCTGACGCGGCATAGTTGCTTCAAGTAAGTCGTTTCCGGGATGTCCGGAGACCTTGTCTTGAGGAGACTAGTTGATGAAGAAGATCATTGCTGCCTGGGCTCTAGCCCTGTTTACCTGTTTGTCGTTGCCGGCAGCTGCCGATAGCTACAGTGATGGCTTTGATCGTGCAATTGCTGGCGATTACGAGACTGCCTATGCCGCCTGGCTGCCATTGGCGAAGGCCGGTGATGCCCGTGCGCAGTTTAATTTGGGTTTGCTTTATCACGCGGGTTTGCATGGCCCGGTTGATGAGCAGAAAGCTGTTTTCTGGTACATTCAGGCGGCTCGGAAAGGTGTTCGCGAGGCGCAAGAGTATCTTGCTGCCGGATACCGTGAGGGCTGGTTTGGTTTGCGCCGGGATCAGCGCAAGGCCGATTATTGGGAGCAGCGTTTGGCGGCAGACTACAGTTTCTGACACGCCTTCACTAAAAAGCCCGGCAAACCCGAATAGGTTTGCCGGGCTTTTTTAGTGAAGGTGATTATGCAGCTGTCGCCGGGTGATAACCACCAGGGGCAACTTGTTCAGCCTTCGTCGAGAGCACCGAGGATGGCTTTTTTGACGGCCTCAAGGTTGGCTTCAATGGCCTGTAATGGCGCTTTGCTTTGCTTGATAGCTGTATCCGGGTCTTTCAGGCCATGGCCGGTGAGAGTGCAGACGACGCGGCTGCCCGCGGGAATTTTGCCGCTGCGAATATCGTCCAAGGCACCGGCAACAGAGGTGGCCGATGCCGGTTCGCAGAAGATGCCTTCTTTTTCTGTCAGTAGTTTCTGTGCCGCGAGAATTTCTTCATCACTGAATTCAGCAAACCAGCCTTGTGATTCCTTGTTGACAGTCCAGGCCTTGTCCCAACTCTGTGGGTGGCCGATGCGAATTGCTGTGGCAACCGTTTCGGGTTTATCAACCATATGGCCGCGCAGGAAGGGCGCAGAGCCCTTGGCCTGATAGCCGACCATGATCGGGCTGTTGTTGACGATGCCATGTTGCCGGTACTCCTGGTAGCCCAGCCAATGGGCGCTAATATTGCCGGCATTACCAACCGGCAGGCAATGATAATCGGGCGCCGCGCCGAGTTCCTCAATAATTTCGAAAGCGGCGGTCTTCTGGCCTTGCAGACGATAGGGGTTGATCGAATTGACAATCGTCACCGGTGCTTCGTCACCGACTTCCTTGACCAGTTGCATGCCGGCATCAAAATTACCTTTGATCTGGATAATACTGGCACCATGCATCATGGCCTGGGCGAGTTTGCCGAGGGCAATCTTG
>JALWQD010000140.1 GCA_026994735.1 Gammaproteobacteria bacterium
CTTTGAGATAGTGATCTTCAGACGGGCTGTCGGAAAACTTTACATCTTCTCTGCTGATGTCATGTATTGATTTTACTTGCCATTCAAGTCACTTGAAAAACGTATCCCGAACAATAGGATGCGGTTTTTTTGTCATTTTATAATGATTGGCCTGATACTTGCTTGTGGTAACTGCTGCCTTTTCGCAGGCCTTACCGGTGACTTGCATACACTGGCGTATACCACTAGGTTCATTAGCCGACGTGCGGGTAGGTTTTTACTGATGGTGAAGAAATAGTAAACGAGTTTTATTGACGATGAGTTTGTGAATGCCAGGAAATAGTAATGTCTCGTTCAAGGAGAAGACAATGACTGACAAGTGTGAGAACAGTGCCGTCATAGAACCTTATGGCCAAATGCTTTCAACCGATGGTACTGCTGAGACGCAGGCTACGCCTGTAATTGAGACGCAGGCAGTCGGGGTCGCAATTCGCCTGGTTGAGATTCCTGTTGCTCTTGTTGCCCTGTTATTAACCTCACCCTTGATTTTACTGCTGGCACTGATTATTCGTAAGGGTACTGCCGGCCCGGTCTTGTTTTTTCAACAACGATTGGGGATCGCAGCGAAGCCCTTTCGCTTTGTCAAGTTTCGCACGCTCTTTGCTGATGCCCGAGAACGTTTTCCAGAGTTATACGCTTATCAGTACAGTCCGAAAGAATTGGCAGAATTGAGGTTCAAGGTTGAGGACGATCCCCGTGTTACACCCCAGGGCCAGTGGATCAGAAAAACCAGTCTTGATGAATTACCCAATTTCTGGAATGTCCTTACCGGTGACATGGCCTTGGTTGGCCCGCGTCCTGAAATACCGGAAATGCTGCCCTATTATCAGGGAGAAATGCTGGCGAAATTTTCTGTTCGTCCGGGAGTTACGGGGCTGGCACAAATCTCGGGAAGAGGAAGGCTTGGCTTTCACGAGACCGTCGAACTTGATCTTGAATATATCCGTCATCGCTCATTCGGATATGACATGAAAATCTTGTTAAAGACAATCTGGCTGGTGATGCGCCGGGATGGTGCCTTTTAGTCCTGGCTGACGATACCGGGATAGATGTTGAAGGCATTGTTGGCTAAGCAGATGGTTAGGAGATTTCCCAGGAATGTTGCGAGAACAGGTACGAAAGAAGGTCTTGCTGACAGGTGGTAGTGGTTTTGTCGGGGCTCGTTTAACAGAACGTTTATTGATGGCCGGGCATGAGGTGGTTGTTTTGACCCGTCAGTCCGGGACACCCTCGCGTTTGCTCCGGCTGACTGGATTTGATGATTTTCAGATCCGTCAATGCGATCCTTTGGATGCGCAGCAATTGTTTCTCTGCTTTTCTGCGGAACGGCCGGATATTGTTTATCATCTCGCTGCACAGCCAGATGCCAGTGAAGATTTTAAACAAATCCGGCAGGTTATTGACGGTAATATTTCGCTGACGGTCAACCTCCTTGAAGCCTGTCGCCGTTATCCCGTGAGTCTGTTTGTTTATACCGACTCGAGCAAGGTTTATGGCAACCAGCCTGTCCCCTATCGGGCGGATACATTGCCCGCTCCGGTTTGTTCCTATGCGATCGCTAAATTAGCCGGCTGGAATTTTTGCGAATTTTATCGGCAGCATCACGGTGTGCCATCGGTTTCTGTCCGGCCAACGTTGATCTATGGCCCGGGACAAGGCTATAACCTGATCAACTTCGTTGTTGAATCAATCATTAAAGGACGTCATGAAATAACACTGATGGGCGGCAAGCAGACACGCGATCCATTATTTATTGATGATGCCGTGGAACTCTTTTTAGGGCTGCTTGCAGTACCCGATATGGTTAATGGACAGGTGATTAATATTGGTGCTGGCAGAGAATACAGCATCATTGAAATTGCCACCCGGATTGCACTTTGTCTGCGTGTCAGTATTCGTGTCAAGGCCGATGAGAGTCAGGTTCGGCCAACCGAAATCTGGCGTAGTTGCAGTCACTCGGAAGAGGCACGTGCCTTGCTTGGATGGCAACCGGAGGTTAATCTGGAGCAGGGCTTGCAGCGCACAATTGAAAGCTTGCTCGCGTCCCCAGTGAATTTGTCAGTTGTCTCCGGATAAGGAAAAACATGGCTCTTGTTGATAAATTATTAAAAAAAGTTCCCCAGTACACTCGTAACCAGCGCCATCTGGATTCAGTGCTCCAGCATGGCAATTTACGCAAATGGGCTAATCTTGCCCGTGTTGAAATCGAACGCAAACGGCGTCGTATTAAGGTCAATAGCCGGCCGTATTTGCTGATCCTCGACCCTTGTAATTATTGCAATCTTCGTTGTCCGCTGTGTCCGACAGGGATGAAGGATCTGGGCCGTGAGCAGTCAATGATGTCATTTGAACATTTTCGTCATTATTTCGACCCGCATATTCCATATCTTTTTGAAGTGTATATGCATAATTGGGGTGAGTCTCTGATCAATAAGGAAGTGTACCGCATGATTGCTTATGCTCAGGAGCACAACGTCGGGACCAACCTCAGTTCCAATCTTGTTATTCTTGAGTCTGACGATATTGATAATTTGCTTGATTGTGGCCTGGAATATCTGGTCGTTTCACTGGATGGCACGACGCCAGAGAGCTATGAGCAATATCGTGTTCGTGGTGATTATGACCGTGTTATGGAAAATCTGCGCGAACTGATTCGTCGTCGTAATTTGCGCCAGCAGAAGACGCCGGTCATCGAATGGCAATACATCGTTATGAAACACAATGAGCACGAAATACCGGAGGCGGAGCGTCTGGCCAAGGAAATAGGTGTTGATAAGCTTCGTTTTATCCCTGTTGGCATGCCCTATGAAGTCAAGAATCGCAAGGAAATTGCTGATCGCTGGTTTCCGACCGGCGTTTCCGGGCGCATCGAGAGCTCGCATGAAGAGCAGCAGTTTGGCCAGGCAGATAAACCCGGTCCCTGCTTTTATCTTTACCGGTCGATGGTTATTAATCCGGATGGCGGGGTATCCCCCTGCTGTGTTGTCTATCAGAAAAACAGGGATTTTGCCCAGTTATCATTTGATCAGCAGCCTGATGTCCAGGCTGTCTGGAACAATGCCCATTATCAATCAGCACGCTCGCTGTATAGCCACAAGAAGCCGCAAACCCACCAGGCGACGGTTTGTGATGGCTGTGATATCTTCGTCAAATGTGGCGATAATGTGAAAGCTCGTCAAGTGATTAAAATTCATCCGCAGCCACCGAAATAGCGTTGGCCATGACTGCCAACACGGAGCCATTCGGGTGAGATGATTTAGGTGTACTTTCAGGAGGAGAGGGGCTTATGAATAGCAAAATGATCGCTTCAGTGGTGGTTTTGTCATGTCTGTCCTGGACATCGCTGTTGGCCGCTCCGGCTGTTGGCGGGGGGGCTACCTCTACTCTGGCTCAGCAGCCTGTCACGAGAGGAGGTATTGCTCCGAACTATCCTCTAAAACCTTTCGCTAGCGCTGTTCCTGAACCACTTGCCATCAGAGGCAGTATTCCGTCAGTAGCGGCTACAGTGACGGATGGAGGCCCCGCAACTATGCTCGGTATGGGCGATAGTCTCGGCGAAGGAGTGCAGAGCGGCGATGCCAGCTGGCGCACACAGCCCTACGGTTATCTGAGCTGGCTGGCATTTCAGCTCGGGGCGCCGTTGCAATTGCCTTTGATCAAGAGCCATGCCTTCGGTATCGTTGGGGACACATCGGGCCGCAGTCGTCTCGATCCGACAGTGGTTGCTGATAATATTGCTGTCTCGGGGGCTACAGTCTCGTCACTGTTGCGTCAACGGGCGACTGCGACGAGCCCGTCAACAATGGTGACAGAGGCCGATTTGGTTCTCTATCCACGTCAGCTGAGCCAGATCGAGATTGCCGAAGCCAGTGCTGCCCGTTGGATAATCTGCTGGATCGGCAATAATGATGTGCTTTCGGCAGTCAACAGTTTTCAGCAGCTGGATGCGACACAGATGACCTCCGTGGCCTCTTTTGCTGCCGATTATCAGCAGCTGGCGACGCGTCTGCAGTTGTCAAATCGTGCCTTTGATCGCCGGGTGGTATTCGCTAATATTCCCAATGTGACAAGTATTGCTACCCTTCTTGATGGCAATGACCTGACCCGGCTGATGGGCCAGGATTATGGTTTGCCAGTGGGGGACTATACGACTGTCATGGCGATGATGCTGGTGCGTTCAGGTTTGGCCACGGCAGATATTTTTTCTGATCCGGCCTATATCCTTGATAGCCGGGAAGTGGCACTGATCAATGCCCGTATCAGCGCCTTTAACAAGATTATTGCGCGCGAGGCCAGCCGGATTGGTGCCGCCCTCGTCGATATCAATACGGCCTTCAAGGAAATGAGTCGTCGGCCACCGAGCTATCTCGGCCTTTCGCCGAGCAATCGCTTTTTGGGCGGCTATTTCAGCCTTGATGGTATTCACCCATCAAATATTGGCCATGCCCTGATAGCAAATGAGTTTGTACGCACAATCAACAGTTTTTATGGTACGCGCTATGCGCCGATAGATGCGCTGACTTTGCAGTATCTTTTTTTGACGGACCCATCCATTGATAAGGATGGTGATAACCGGGTTACCGGACGGCCATTCGCCGGTTTTATCGAGACCTTGTGGGGGCTGGTCGGACTAGCACCGGATAGCAATGATTATTTTTATAACCCTTAAGTTAGGCTAGTCTGGCAGAGGTTACGGGATAGTCATTTGCAGAAAAGCTCCCTCAGTGCGGTTATGAGATTTAAATTGAATGAAAAATAATACGGATACTGGCTGTGGAACCGTCTGAGATAAAAATTATTTGTCCCTGTTGTCACGTTCTTCTTGAGGCGCAGCAGGAAGGCTTACGTTGTCCAGTTCAAAATACAGATCGTTGTCGAGGTCTGTATATATTTGAGCATGGCGTCGCGAATCTCATTATTGGTGACCGCTTTGATGATGAGACCGATGAGGCCTGCATGTGCTATGAGGAGACGAGTAACGAATATACGGCAAAAAATTACTGGTTGCCGTTGTTTAAACGATTGTTTCCTGAGCCTGTAAAGGGCAGACGTGCGCGTATTTTGGCCGTTGGTTGTGGTACTGGACTGGAAGTCGATTTGCTCAATAAAGCGGGTTTTGATTGCTATGGTATTGATAATGGCAATCGTACTCTTGCCTGGTCCCGGCGCTCATCACGTGAACGGCTTTTTCTCGCCAATGGCATGTCCTTGCCCTTTGAAGACATGAGTTTTGATGCGGTTTTTTGTGGTTGTGTCTTCCCTCATGTGGGGGTTGTCGGTGACAGTAATATTGTTGCTGATGAGGGACTTTCTGATCGTCAGGCGCTGGCCAGTGAAATGAGCCGTGTGCTGAAAACAGGTGGCAAGGCAATTCTCAGCAGCCCGAACCGTCGTTTTCCTTTTGATATTTTTCATGGCCGCCAGCCCGGTTCCTACCGGCCACGCTATAACCCCCCGAGTAGTCATTTTTTACTGTCTTTGGACGATTATGCCGGTCTTTTCAAGAAAGGGGGCTGTCGATATGCACGGGCCTTGCCCATCGAGGGCTATTGGGGCTTTGTTCGTAGTCGTCATTCACTGAAAGGCTTATTGTTTGGTTTGCCAATACGGCTGATTTTTAAATTGGTTTCGACATCGCCATTGCGTTTTCTGCGGACATCTTCAATCAGCCCGTGGCTGGTTGTTGAAATTGCCAAATAATTATTTGTTGCGATTTTAGTGAGCCAGAGAAAGAAGCGTTTTCTTGCCGAGTTTTCCTTCGTCGCCGGGGGAAAAATACTGGCACTGGCAAGCCTCTTTCTACTAGGGATTGTTATTGCACGGATTATTGGCCCTGAAGAATATGGTCGTTATGCGGCGGCACTGTCACTGATTTTATTGCTTGATGCGACCTTGGGCGCCCCTCTTGATTGGGCCGTTGTCCGTTTCGGGACACTGCATGATCGTGAGCCAGCAAGAGTGAGTACAATCCTTGCCGCGAGTTTTCGCCTGAAAGGGATCATGGCTGCTTTTTTGATCCTGATTATTAGTCCTTTTCTGGGATCATTGGCAGGGTTGTTATTTCCGCAGGCAGTCTCGGCAGAGCGCCTCTTGCTCAGCCTGTTATTGGCAACGGTTGCCTTGCTGTTTTTACGCAGTCTTGCCTCATATCTGCAATTACAGCGCCGATTTCGTGCTTATGCCTTGCTTGATCTGGCAACCGCCATTACCCGGATACTCCTTGTGCTGCCGTTATTTCTGCTTGAGATTGATGAGGCCGCTGTCTATATCGGTCTTTATGGTCTGGCCGCGGCCTTGGTTTTTGTGGTTGCGCTGATGCTGATTCGTCCTGGGTTTTTGCTGGCACCTTGGCCTGTTAGCCGTGATTTGCATGCCTTACTGGGGTTTTGTGGCAGTACCAGCCTGATCATGATTCTCGGTACGCTCACCGGTCGGGCCGATATTCTTGTTCTCGGGGCGGTTAATGGTGGCGCCGAAACGGGCTTTTATGCCGCCGCTGCACATTTGTCAATGCTGGCGACAATGGTCGCGGGCTATATCGCTGTGGTGATGCAGCCGCGTATTATTCCAGCCGTCCGTGAGGGTGGCATGAGGCATTTGTGTGTGATCAATTGTTGGGGTTTTTTGGGCTTGATGCTGATTGCACTGCCGGTAATTTTATGGGCATTGCCTGGTTTAGTCGGTTTGCTTTATGGCGATAGTTACCTGGCCTCAGTCGTGGTCTTGCAAGTCCTGTTGTTGGGGACGTGCCTGGATTTGTTGATTATGCCTGTTTTGCAGCCCTTTGTTATTCAGTGCTGTCCACGCTGGGCACTTTTGGCAGAGTCTGTGATTGCGCTGCTGTTCATCATGCTGGCTTTTTTGGT
>JALWQD010000141.1 GCA_026994735.1 Gammaproteobacteria bacterium
TCTGCCGCGATTGGAAAAGCGCACGCATTACCTCGCCCTGTTTGCCAATATTGCAACACTGCTTGGACTACTGGGCACAATCATCGGGCTGATTCATGCCTTCACGGCTGTTGCCGCCGCTGACCCGGCGAGCAAGGCTGAAATGTTATCTGCCAGTATTTCAGTGGCCATGAATACCACAGCTTTCGGCCTCATGGTATCGATTCCGTTACTGGTCATTCACAGCTTTTTGCAGACACGGACGACAAGCATTATCGACACCCTCGAAATGAGTTCTGTCCGCTTTCTCAACAGCTATCATGCCTGGAAAAACAAAAAATGATGCCGCGCTGGCGACGCCGCCGTTACCGTGAAGAATCGGAAATGAATATCACCGCATTCATGAACCTCATGGTGATTCTCGTCCCCTTCCTGCTCATCACGGCAACCTTTTCGCAGCTCTCTGTCCTCGGTATTGAATTACCCTCCAGCACTATCGGGGAAAAACGACAGAAGCAATCGCCAGCACTCGATTTAAGCATTATTTTACGCCCTGAAAGCTTGCAAATCCGCGATGGTAAAACGCTTATTGCCATATTGGCAAACAATAGTAATGGCTATGATCTGGCTGCACTTGACCGACACCTTGATGCCCTCAAACGCCGTTTTCCAATGATCACACGAGCACAATTGCTGGCCGAGGCTCAAATTCCATATGAAGACATCATCACACTGCTTGATCACCTGCGCCAGGCCGTGGACAAAGAGGGCATTGCCGGCAAAGAGCGCTTTCCACTGATCTCTCTCGGCAATGCGCCGGATAGTCAGGAGAGTAAACGCCCGTGAAGATGTCGCGCAGAGCAAAACGCATGAGCCGCCATCATCGCCGGCATGGCAAGGCGACACCGTTAAACCTCGTATCCCTGATGGATATCTTTACCATTCTTGTCTTCTTCCTGCTCGTCAGTTCTTCCCAGATATCACCGTTACCGGCCCATCGTGGTATCGAGCTGCCGCCCTCAACAGCCAGTACTGAGCCGAGTCAAAAACCACTCGTCATCATGATTGATAAAGACCGCCTGCAGCTCCAGGGAGAAACCATTATGACGCTCACACCGGCCGTCATTGACACGGGAAGTGCCATAACGAAACTGCGCCAGGCATTGCTGGCATTGGCGAGCCACGACAACCACTATGCTGGCCAGCTAACGGTTATGGCTGATGCACAGACACCCTATCGCCTGTTACAACGCATATTGCAATCCTGCCAGGAAGCCAACTTCCCACATATCTCGCTGGCAATACGACACCAGGCAGCACCCCGCCAGAAGCAACCATAGAGCGAATGACTGCGTTGCAACAATCAACTTTAGCCTCTCTCGAAGATCGCCTTGATGAGCGACGCTTCCGGATTTTTCTCGCCTTCTGGCTATCGCTGTTCATCCTCATCACCCTGGTCATTGCCTGGCTGCCAAAACCAAACCACCCTCCAGTGCGGCCAAAATCCTTTGAAAAACGTGTGCAGATTGAACTCAAGCCATTAGCACCGCAGGCAATGGTCGCACCCAAGCCCAAGCCCAAGCCCAAGCCCAAGCCCAAGCCCAAGCCCAAGCCCAAGCCAGCAAAGAAAACCAAAACAGCCAAAACTGTCAAGGCAAAACCGCCTGTGCGCAAACAGGTCAAGGT
>JALWQD010000142.1 GCA_026994735.1 Gammaproteobacteria bacterium
GCTCGAAAACCTGCTTCGCCATGAGGACGGAGAAACCGTCAGCAAAGATGATATCGCAGCGCTCGCCACCTGGTCTCCGGAAACATCATCGGAACAGGAAATCTTTTTTATGCCGGCCAGGGTACTGCTGCAGGATTTTACCGGCGTACCCGCCGTTGCTGATCTTGCCGCCATGCGCTCAGCAGTCAAGGCACTCGGCGGTGACCCGGCCCTTATCAACCCCTTTACACCCGCCGACCTCGTCATCGACCACTCGGTTCAGGTCGATCGTTTCGGCAGTGAACAGGCCTTTCGAGTCAACGCCATCTGCGAGATGAACCGCAATAAGGAACGCTACCAGTTCTTGCGCTGGGGGCAGCAGGCCCTTAATAACTTCCGTGTCGTGCCACCGGATAGCGGCATCGTCCACCAGATCAACCTTGAGCATCTGTCACATGTCGCCATGACCAAACAAATTGACGGTGAACAATGGGTCTATCCGGATACATTGATCGGTACTGATTCGCACACCACCATGATCAATGGTCTCGGTGTCCTCGGCTGGGGTGTCGGTGGCATTGAAGCCGAAGCGGCCTTGCTCGGCCAACCTTCATCATTACTGATTCCGCCGGTAGTCGGCTTCCGATTGTCCGGCACCCCGGGCCCCGGCACAACAGCAACCGATATTGTCCTGACCATTACACAGCAACTGCGCCAAGCCGGTGTTGTCGGAAAATTTGTCGAATTTACAGGCACTGGCCTGGCCTGTTTGTCACTCGCCGACCGGGCAACGATTGCCAATATGGCACCGGAGTATGGTGCCACCTGCGGACTCTTTCCTGTCGACGAGAAGACCCTCGATTATCTTCGCCTGACGGGCAGAGGTGACAAGGTCGCCCTCGTCGAGGCCTATTATCGTGCCCAGGAACTCTGGTATGACGATAGCAAAGTCAGTCCACATTACAGTGAAGTCATCGACTTTGACCTCAGCACGGTCACGCCCTGCCTGGCCGGCCCCAGCCGTCCACAGGATAGAGTTACCCTGCCCGCCGTACGCGCCTCATTTCGACAGTCTCTGGCCCAGCAGCTGCATGAAGAATCTGGCAATATCGATAATGACGCGCTCACCTGCTGGCTCAGCGAGGGCGGCAATCCGATGATGACTTCGCCGGAATTGGCCCACAACCACCCGGATGAAGAGCTCGACATTTACGGCACCTGCGTCCCCGTGCGGAATCCCGACGGCACGGCCTATAACCTCTGCCATGGATCTGTCGTCATCGCCGCCATCACCAGCTGCACAAATACCTCCAACCCGGCCGTTATGATTGCTGCCGGCCTGCTTGCCCGCAATGCCATTCATCGTGGCCTGCGGACAAAACCCTGGGTCAAGACCAGCCTTGCCCCGGGCTCAAAGGTCGTCATGGGCTACCTTGATGAGGCTGGCTTGACACCTTACCTCGAAGGCCTCGGATATCATCTCGTCGGCTATGGCTGTACAACCTGTATCGGTAACAGTGGCCCGCTACCGGAACAGATTGTCAATGCCATCACCGAAGGCGACCTGGCCGTCGCTTCGGTACTCTCTGGCAACCGTAATTTTGAGGGCCGGGTCAATGCACACGTGCGGGCTAACTACCTTGCCTCCCCGCCGTTGGTCGTAGCCTATTCGCTCGCTGGCAACCTCAATGTTGACCTCTCCAGTGACCCACTCGGCGCCGGCCCGAATGGCGAATACATCTATCTCAGCGACATCTGGCCCCGACAGGAGGAAATCCAGGCGTTGGTCGAAAAGCATGTCCATGCGCGTCAATTTGAAAGCAGCTACGCCCATATCTTTCAGGGCAACAAGGAGTGGAGTAATTTACCAGCCCCGGCAGGCGAGCTGTTTTCCTGGGACCCGCAATCAACCTATATCAAGGAACCCCCTTTCTTCTCCGGCATGGCACCTGAACCGGCACCGATCAGAGACATTACCAATGCGCGCGTGCTGGCCATGCTCGGAGACTCTGTGACTACCGATCATATCTCACCAGCCGGCTCGATAGCTAAAGATGGCCCGGCCGGAAAATACCTGATGGAGCAAGGCGTCACTGCCAATGATTTCAACTCCTACGGCTCTCGCCGTGGTAATCATGAGGTCATGGTACGCGGTACATTTGCCAACATTCGTCTCCGCAACCTGCTCGCGCCCGGTACAGAAGGTGGTCTCACACGCCAATTCCCGGGGGGACAACAAACCACTATTTATGAAGCAGCCATGAATTACCAGCAAGCGGGTATCGCCCAGATTGTCATTGCCGGTAAGGAATATGGTACAGGCTCTTCCCGTGATTGGGCCGCCAAAGGACCAAAACTACTCGGCATCCAGGCTGTTATCGCTGAATCATTTGAACGTATTCACCGTTCAAACCTGATCGGCATGGGTATCCTGCCACTACAATTCATGGCGGCTGAAAATCGCGAATCGCTCGCTCTTAGCGGTGAAGAATCTTACTCGATTGAGGGCCTCGATACCCTCAGTCCTGGCAGCTCAGTCAATGTCAGAGTCACCCGGGATGATGGTACAGAGAAACAATTCACAGCGATCGTTCGTATCGATACACCCAATGAAATAGCCTATTACCAGCATGGTGGTATCCTCGCCTTTGTCCTCCGACAAACGCTAAAAAACCAAGACACCTGATTACTCTGGACAAAGAAGCCTGTAACCTTAAATGTTCAGCACCAAGGCATGCTGCGCATGCACTAGCAGGTGATTGCGAAAAAGCGTAAAAGACGAGTGCATGAATTGATCAGAGCTTCCCTGAGAATGCGGCTATCAGCAACATGGCCCGGTCATTATTTGACCGGGCTGTGGCTCTGTCTTGCCCTTAGCATCCCGACGACGACCCAGGCAATCGTCAATATTGAAAGCCAGCGTGATGGCAGAGCAGAAAAAGGCCTTGGTGGCCGCCTGGAGCTGGGTCTAAGCGGTGATTCAGGAAATAGTGACCGCAATGAATGGCGTCTTGGTGGTCGCCTGCAATGGCAGGAATCGCCGGCAAACAACCTACTCTTCATTACTCACCTCAACTATGGCGAAAGCCGGGGCATTCGCAACAGTAACCGTGCCTTTGCCCATCTCCGCCTGACTCACAAACTAACGCAAAAGAGAGCTTTCGAGACCTTTGCCCAATTGGAAAGCGATGAATTCGCCCGCCTCAATCTACGCGCGCTCATCGGTGCAGGCCTGCGCCTCACTCACCAGTACGGCAACTATCGTCAAGCCCTCGGCACCGGCCTCTTCCGCGCCTGGGAGAAAATCCAGGATACCGCTCTCGAACAAGCAACTGACGAACCTTTCTGGCGAGGAAATTTTTACTGGCATCTCGAAACCAATACGGCAAAGCAACTGACACTCTCCAGTACTCTCTATCTGCAACCTCGGCTGGGCCCATTCGCTGATGTGCGTATTTTCGAACAATTGGCCTGTGACATTCCGCTCACCAACAGCCTCAGGCTGCGTCTAAGCCTCGACCTGATTCATGACAGCCGACCACCTACCGGGGTCGAACAAACTGATCTCCATTACAGAACCGATTTCAACTATAACTTCTAACCACAAAAAACATAAGCAACTGTTTTAAAAGAATATAAACAGAAAGATACCCCTTTTTTTGTGGCCGATGGTATAATTTGCCGATTATTGCTCTCTCTGCATTCAATTTTAATACTGAGGAATTGTCCATGTTGGTAGACCAAATCGAACGTCGCCAGGATTCGCGTACACGGAAAGAGACCGAGATAAAAATCACCTATCAGGTCGCTGGCGACGAACAACAATTACAAGGCTGGCTCATCGAGTGGGGCGAAGGCGGTGCACGTTTACGCCTTGACTACCCGCATACACCCAATACTGATCTGATCATTTCTGGCCTGCCGGCTCCCCTGCAGAAACCAGCCACCTGCCGTGTCCGCTGGGTACGCAAGGCTTCAATCAATGACGAAGGCTATGAAATCGGTATCTCTTGCCATTTGCAGACTGTTGTTACCAGCACTGACGACACCTGAAATGGCGTTACCAAGCACTTATATTTCCGTTATAAACCATCTATTTCGCCGTTCCCGACGCTGATAGCAGGTACGACCATAACCGAAACGGCATGGCCGCACCTGCGCTAGAGTGATCAAGATTAGCAGCATCCGCGGACGGCAGGCCTTGCCACCTCACCTATCAAGCAACATCCAGCCCGCCTTCCAGACCACTCTCCTGACATTCAAAGACAAGACCGTGATCGCCCGCGACATCGACAACCAAGACATCTCCATCGCCAAAGTTACCCGCCAGGATTTCTTTTGCCAAGGGTGTCTCGAGTTCATTTTGGATCGCCCGTTTTAATGGCCGGGCCCCATAAACCGGGTCATAACCAGCCGCACCCAAACGATCCAGTGCCGCCTCGCTGATTGACAGACCAATCCCCCGAGACAGCAAGCGTCGACGCAGGATTTCAACCTGTAGCGCTGTAATTTCACGGATCTGCTCACGCCCAAGTGGGTGAAAAACGACCACGTCATCAATGCGATTAATAAACTCCGGGCGAAAATGCTGGCCCACGACTTCCATTACCGCCGCCTTCATTTCATCATAGCCAGCGACACCGACCTTCTCCTGAATCAGGTGTGAACCGAGGTTGGAGGTCATTACGATAACGGTATTGCGAAAATCAACCGTCCGCCCGTGACCATCGGTAAGACGACCATCATCCAGCACTTGCAAGAGGATATTAAAGACATCAGGATGGGCTTTTTCCACCTCATCAAGCAAAATCACCGAGTACGGACGACGGCGTACAGCCTCGGTTAGATAACCACCTTCTTCATAACCGACATAGCCCGGGGGCGCTCCGATCAAGCGTGCAACCGAATGCTTTTCCATAAATTCCGACATATCAACACGCAACATGGCGTCATCACTATCAAAAAGAAAATTCGCCAGGGCCTTGCACAGCTCTGTCTTACCGACACCGGTCGGACCAAGAAAAAGGAATGAGCCATTTGGCCGATTGGGATCGGACAAACCGGCCCGCGAACGACGGATCGCATCAGCAACACTGCGTACCGCCTCATCCTGACCGACAACGCGATCATGCAGACCCTCTTCCATCTGCAGCAGTTTCTCACGTTCACCTTCAAGCATCTTCGCTACGGGAATACCGGTCCACTTGGAAACAACTTCGGCAATCTCTTCCTCGCTGACACGATTGCGCAATAGGGTCATTGGGCCACCCTCAGCGGCGCTGGCGGCTGCGAGCCTTTTTTCCAGTTCGGGTATACGGCCATACTGCAACTCCGACATCAAACCCAGGTTACCCGCACGGCGGGCAACCTCCAGCTCACTGCGCGCCTGATCCAGTTCTTCCTTAATATGTTGGGCGCCTTGCAGCGTTGCCTTCTCTGCCATCCAGACCTCTTCCAGGTCAGCATACTCAGACTCCAGCCGACGGATCTCTTCACGCAAGGTTTCGAGGCGTTTTTTCGACGCATCGTCATTTTCCTTACGCAAGGCTTCACCCTCGATCTTGAGCTGAATCAAACGCCGTTCCAGACGGTCCAGATCAGCCGGCTTGGAGTCGATTTCAATACGAATACAACTGGCCGCCTCATCGACCAGATCAATGGCCTTATCAGGCAAATTACGGTCTGTAATGTAGCGATGAGACAAGGTCGCAGCAGCCACTATCGCTGGGTCAGTGATATCAACACCATGATGAACCTCATATTTTTCTTTCAGCCCACGCAGAATGGCAATCGTATCCTCGACCGAAGGCTCTGCCACCAATACCTTCTGAAAACGCCGTTCCAGAGCAGCATCTTTCTCGATAAATTCACGATATTCATTGAGCGTCGTAGCACCGATACAATGCAGCTCCCCACGCGCCAGGGCAGGTTTAAGCATATTACCGGCATCCATTGCCCCCTCACCTTTACCCGCTCCAACCATGGTATGCAGCTCATCAATAAAGAGGATGACCTGACCTTCCTGGCGAGATAAATCATTCAGGACAGCTTTCAACCGTTCCTCAAACTCACCTCGAAACTTGGCACCGGCAATCAGGGTGCCCATATCCAGAGAGAGCAGGCGTTTACCGCGTATTCCTTCGGGCACTTCACCATTGAGAATACGCAATGCCAAACCTTCAACAATCGCTGTTTTACCGACTCCCGGCTCACCGATAAGCACCGGATTGTTTTTCGTCCGTCGTTGCAACACCTGGATCGTACGCCGAATCTCTTCATCACGGCCTATAACAGGATCAAGCTTGCCCTGTTCAGCACGTTCTGTAAGGTCGATAGTATATTTCTCCAGCGCCTGACGTGACTCTTCCGCCTCGGGTTCGTCAACGGCCTTGCCAGCACGCATTTCATCAATAGCCCGCGCTAATTTTGCTGCCTCAAGCCCCTGCTCACGAAGCAGATCACCAGCGCTGGATTTATCCTCAGCCAGCGCCAGAACAAAGAGTTCACTGGCGATATACTGATCCTTGCGCTGCTGCGCCAATTTATCGCAAACATTGAGCAAACGCCCGAGATCGTTTGACACATGAACATCACCGGCAGCCCCCTCAACACTGGACAACCGTTGCAGAAACTCATTAAGACGCTGGCGTAAAGCCACCACATCGACGTTGCTCCGTTCAAGCAGAGGGCGAACGGTACCGCCTTGCTGATCGATCAATGCCAGCAAGACATGTTGTGGTTCAATGAATTGGTGATCCTTGCCCACAGCCAAGCTCTGCGCCTCACCGAGCGCTGCCTGGAAACGATTAGTCAATTTATCCATTCTCATTTTCGTTACCCCTTAACAAATATATTCTTCCTCATTACCTAAAGAACTAGGGGCGCGGCAACAGAGAATCAAGGTTTACC
>JALWQD010000143.1 GCA_026994735.1 Gammaproteobacteria bacterium
GAGCTATATATTTCTTTTCGTTTTCCTGATCAATAATCACTGCATGGCGATGAGAAAACGTGCCACGCTCCACATCCTGCCCGGCAAGACGCACAGGAAAGCCCTCATCAAGCAAAGTACCAAAAGCAAGGCTTTCCGCCATGGCCCAGTCAATGCCCTTGCCGGTTTTGATCATGGCGGCACGGCGCTTGATGACCCGCCTCAGCGTCTTGTGAACATTGAGATCTTCTGGCAGGGTTGCAAGCGAAGTACCGATACGCTTCAGGCGTTTTTGACTGACACCGGTTTTCCCCCGACAGGCCGCATCGGAGCGTGTCAGGCTCATGCCTCGCCATTTCCCCGCCAGCCAGTCAGCTGATTTGGGCTTGTAGCTCTTGCCGTTTTCGAACTCCTGATCAAGCTCCTTGCGAACAGAGCGCTTCAGGCCCTCAACATCATCGGGTGAGACCACTCCCTCATCAATCAGTTTTCGTGAATAGATTTCTCCCACCATAGGATGATGGCGAATGGTCTGATACATTTTAGGCTGCGTGAAAAACGGTTCATCAGCCTCGTTATGACCATGGCGACGATAACAGAAAATATCCAGCACAACCGGTTTGTGAAACAACTGACGAAACTCGGTGGCAACCCGCGCCATGTGAACCACCGCTTCCGGATCATCACCATTAACGTGAAAAATTGGCGCCCCGACCATCTTGGCCATGCTTGACGGGTAAGCCGCCGAGCGGGCAAAGTCCGGTGTTGTGGTAAAACCGATCTGATTATTGACGATGAAGTGCAATGAACCGCCGGTCTGGTGACCACGCAATTTTGACATGGCGAAACATTCCGACACCACCCCCTGCCCGGCAAATGCCGCGTCCCCATGCAGCAGCAACGGTAAAACCTCAACGCGGCGCGTATCCCCGATCTGATCCTGTTTGGCTCGAACCTTGCCCAGCACCACAGGATCCACGGCTTCCAGATGGGACGGGTTGGCCGAGAGTGACAAATGTACCTTATTCTCGTCGAATTCGCGATCGCTTGAGGCTCCCAGATGATATTTTACATCCCCTGAGCCCGCATATTCATCAGGCAGGCTGGAGCCTCCCATAAATTCGTGAAATATCACCTTGTGAGGTTTGTGCATGACATTGGCCAACACGTTGAGACGTCCGCGATGGGGCATACCTATGACCATCTCGCGGATACCAAGCTGACCGCCGCGCTTGATCACCTGTTCCATCGCTGGCACAAGGCTTTCGCCGCCATCCAGACCAAAACGCTTGGTGCCTGTATATTTGAGATCAAGGAAACGCTCAAAGGTTTCGGCCTCAAGGATCTTCTTCAAAATCGCCATCTTGCCTTCGGCAGTAAAGCTGATCTCGTTTTCGTAGCCTTCGATGCGTTGGCGTAACCAGCGACGTTGTCCCGGGTTGGTCACATGAGTAAACTCGAATCCCACATGACGGCAATAGGTATGGCGCAACAGGGTGATGATTTCACCAAGGGTCGCTGTTTCCAGCCCCAGTTCCCCATCAAGAAAAATCACCGTATCAAAATCAGCCTCGGTAAAGCCGTGATATTCCGGTTGCAGCTCGGGATGTTCCATCCGGTCCATCAAGCCCAAAGGATCAAGATCGGCAATCATATGGCCAAGGATACGGTAGGAGCGGATCAGTTCCAGCGCCCGCACCGTCTGGCGGCGATGCTGGACGATAACCGCATCGGAAAGTTGCGCACCATGAACCTGCGCCTTTTGCGCAATGCCATTATCAATGCGCTTTTCCAGCCCTTCCCAATTTCCATCAAAAGCCGCCGTAAGGTCCCCATTGGTATGCAAGGGCCAGTTATCGCGCCGCCAGGAGGCTCCGCTCACTTCCTTGTGCACGTCTTGCGGTTCGTCGCGCAGTTGGGCAAAAAAACGTTGCCAGCCCTCATCGACAGAGCTGGGGTTCATTTTGTATCTGGCGTGAAGATCTTCGATATAGGGCGCGTTGGCCCCATGGAGGAAAGCATTGCGTGCAAAAGTCTCGTTCTGCTTGCTGCGCGTCATTGGACCGGCCTTGTTAGTGTTATTCATCCAGCGGCAATATGTCTCGTTTTGAAGAGTACCGTAACACCGCCAACACCAGAAACAAGCCCTAATTTATCTCTTTTTTTTACGGGTAAGAATAACACCCCGTAT
Organism: Gammaproteobacteria bacterium; assembly: GCA_026994735.1. Lineage (GTDB taxonomy): Bacteria > Pseudomonadota > Gammaproteobacteria > SZUA-140 > SZUA-140 > RI-283. The sequence goes on from JALWQD010000143.1 coordinate 2,171, forward strand.
CATGGAGCTATGCCCCCTTGCCCAGCAATAGAGAGAACTTATTATCAATAGAAAAAACTGTGGTTACAGATCCCCGCCAGCGCGAGGAGGACAAGAGCCGGGGATGGCAAGGCTTGTTATACACAAACAAAAACCGCCTCCCTCGATTGAGGAAGACGGTCTTTTAGTCATCTAGCTTATCAAAGTTCGATTAGAACTTGATGCGCATACCAGCTTTGATCTGGTCAACGTTGCCGTCAGTACCAGTTCTAATTGTGCGGGCAGCAAGAGCACCACCATCAACCTTCTGATCCCAATGACGGTAAGCAAGGAAAAGCTCGGTAGCAGCGCTATCGAAGTGCTGTACGATACCAAGGCCCCACATTTCGACAGTATCATCCACGATTGCAACGTTATCATAGTCATAATGACCATATTCGCCGTAGATGCTGGTATTACCCAACCCAGTGAAGTCACGGTTGATGCCACCGGCAACATACCAATACTGAGCATTTGTGGTATCATTGTTATATGCAGGCGTACCTACGTTACCGGCTGGAACACCACCATCGATTTCCGTACCAGCAGCAAAGTTGACGTTCAAGCCAGTTGGCGTATGCATCAAAGCAACAGATCCCATGAGGTTGGCAGAGCTACCAACGAGGTCTTTGTTGTCAACAGTTGTATAGCCGATACCAGCAGCCAAACGGATTGGACCAAATTCATTGGCATAACGAAGAGCCATGTCAACAGCGTCCGTAGCGCTTGAAGAACTACCCCTGAGGCTTGAAGGTACATTCAGATCCGACCATGCGATCGAGAAAGTGAACCCACGAACGGTTGGGGAGATCCAGGCCAGAGCCTGATGAGAGATATCCTGCTCAAGGCTGAAACCGTTGATCGTAGATGCGTTCCAGTCATTGCCGCCGGCGTCAGCTGCAACACCAAAGCCACCAAGAGAGATGGTTGGAATACCTGAAGTTGGCGCATAAGCCTGACCAGCAACAAATGTACCATAACGTTCATGCTTCAAGTAGACGAAGTTTTTGTCAGCACGTGGTGCCAACCCGCCACGACCAGGACCAGCACTTGTACCAGCAAGACCCAGAGACGTGCTGTCACGGTCATTGTCGAAGCGCAGACGCAGGATATATCCGGCAGTCCAGGTGCTTGTCAGAGCGGCGCTACCAGAGAACTGAACACGAGAGCCGGTTGTACCATTGCCCTGCGAATAGAATTCACTGTTGCCATATTCATCTTCATACCAGCCAAAGTCACGTGCAACGTGACCCGAGATGGTCAGCGAAACCTTACGGTTTCCTTTGCGAGCCGTTGTTGCTTCAAGTTCAGCAACGCGCTCTTCGAGGTCTGCACAGCAGTCACCGCCAAGGTCGGCAGCAGATGCTGGTGTCAGAGCCATTCCGCCCATCAGAAAACCAGCAGCAGCTACAAGAGCCAGAGGGCTGGATGTCTTTTTGAGTCCCCCAATAGTCATAATTTTTTCTCCACTCTAATCAATCGAGTTGTGATTCCGAGGGAGCAGTAAGCGGTACAATTAATCTGCTCGTTTATTGTAAAACCCTGAAGTGCCACCGGGCATTACAAGGGTCGTCTAAAACCCTTGCCGCAAATCTTGCGGAACCAGGGCAACAACAATCCCAAGCGATAACATCTGGTGTGTTAAGCGATGCTACCAACTACTAGGGATACTTTTACAGGAACTGTACTGGATACTTCAGGATCGAACGATCCGAACTGAGCGACCTAACCTGGCCTGTACATAAGACCGAGCCGGTCTTTAATTAAAGCAACATCTGAGTGAGTAAACTCGACTCGCTGTTGTTGAAGAACATTGTTAATGAAGCTTTGGACAGGACGCAACCGCTGCGACACGATTTTGCCCGATTCACGATATTTGCGTTGTAAAATCGCCACAACCACCTTCACAATCCCCAATTCATGGGCGTTCCTGAACTCCAATTCCTGATTACGCAAGACAAGATTGAAACCCAATCTAGGTCAACTGTGTATAAAATGTATGAACAAGCATGTCTTTTTGGAGCGAGTGGCGAAGAATCGCGCCTTTTTTGTGGCAAATAGAATCGAATGGGGACAGAAGATCCTGCGTCTCCCCTGCAAAGGGGGCAGAGCAATAGCATGAACTGCCTGACCGGAATAATTATCTATTGAACTGAGATATTGCGGGGCCGGGAGTTCTGTTATCTTGCTGATTTGAAATAACACAGACTGTCATCTCCCTGCACGATGGTAACCTTAAGCCACTGACCTTACGTTTTGGGTCGCAAAGCCTACTCAACCTCCCGTTTCAAATTGCCCACAAAGGGGCTATGGCCCCCTGCCTTCGCTGAGAAACAACTGTGTATGATGGCTGAAGGTTGGGGCGTTTGGTCCGAAGGTCAACAAACGAAGCAGAAAACCATGATCGACCGCTTCAATATCAGTATTACCCCAGCGAAGGCAGGGATCCATCGTCCCCCGCCCAACAATTGAGAGAACAGGTTATCAATTGAGGAAACTGTGGTTATGGATCCCTGCCTGCGCAGGGATGACAATAGGTGGGGATGACAAAAGCCGGGGAGGACAAGAGTGGGTGTTAAACACAAACAAAAAACCGCCTCCTTGTTTCGAAGGAGGCGGTTTCTTTAATTTTTAGTGGATCAGGTTCGATTAGAACTTGATGCGCATACCTGCTTTGACCTGACTGACGTTACCATCAGTACCTGGATCAATAATACCATCCCTATTCAAATCAACCTTCTGGTTCCAGTTACGGTAGGCAAGATAGAGCTCGGTTGCTGCGCTATCGAAGTGCTGTACAACACCAAGGCCCCACATTTCCACAGTATCGTCAACTATACCAGTTGGATTTGTGATAGCATTATAGGTGTTATCATAGTTATAGTGACCATATTCACCGTAGAGGCTGGTGTTCCCAGGACCAAAGAAGTTCTGGTTGATACCACCGGCAACATACCAGTACTGAGCATTTGTGGTATCATTGTTATATGCAGGCGTACCTGTGTTACCTACGCCACCCAGACCACCATTGATTTCTGTACCGGCAGCGAAGTTAACGTTCAAGCCTGTTGGGGTATGCATCAAAGCAACAGAACCCATAACAGCGGCTGACTTACCGAGCAGATCATTATTATCAACGGTTGTGTAAGCGATACCAGCAGCGATGCGAATAGGACCAAATTCGTTGGCATAACGCAGAGCTACATCAATCGCATCAGTGGCACTTGAAGCGCTACCAGCAAGACTTGAAGGCACATTCAGGTCAGCCCATGCAGCTGCAAGAGTAAATCCAGCGATGGTTGGTGAAATATATGCCAAAGCCTGAAGAGAAGAATCCTGATCAAGACTAAAGCCATTTATCGAAGATCTGTTCCAGTCATTACCACCGGCGTCGGCTGCAACACCAAAGCCACCAAGAGAGATGGTTGAGATGCCTGAGCTTGGCGCATAAGCCTGACCAGCAACAAATGTACCCAGCGAGCTATTGCTCAAGAATACATAGTTTTCGTCAACACCCAAAGCTTCACGAGCACCATTACCCTGACTTGTGCCTGCGAGACCCAGCACACTACTATCACGGCTGTCCATGCGAATTCTGAGAGCGTAACCGGCTGTCCAGGTTGATGTCAGCTTGGCGCTACCGTTGAATTTAACGCGAGAACCAGAGGTTCCGTTACCGGCTGAATAGAATTCACTATTGCCAAACTCGTCTTCGTACCAGCCGAAATCACGAGCAACGTGACCAGAAATTTTCAATGAAACTTTGCGATTGCCTTTGCGAGCTGTTGTCGCTTCAAGGTCTGCTACGCGTTCTTCCAGATCCGCACAGCAATCACCACCGAGATCAGCAGCTTGCGCCGGTGTCAGGGCCAAACCACCCACAAACATTCCAGCAGCTGCAATAATAGCCAGACGGCTTGTTGACTTCAAGAGTCCCCCAATCATACTACTTCTCCACTCATAATCTTTAATTTTACGCTACAATGACTGCCTTACCGAACTAGACAAAACAACCAAAACAGCACTTTTGCTACACAACGCAGGCTGGGATCTAACTGATTCCCCAGGACCTGAACTTTTCGGGTTTAACCCCACAAACGAACTTTGAACCTCCTGATCCAAGAACCCGCCCCCCTGATGAAACTATTGGGGCTTCCCTTGTTGACCGTTCTGGCCCTTCCTGTTTGTTCCATCAAGGATTAGACTATTGATCGGGTCCTGTAAATACGGATTAACGTTTCGTTAGGTAAATGTGACCAAGATGTGTCATTTTCGCAACGAAGCCTTGGCAGCTCCTGCAGCAGGGGCTTCTTGCCCCCTGTCACACGCTCATGCTGGCGGTAAATCATGCCTTTTGGCGTGGTTTGCCGCCCCAAGGTTCCAGTCGTTGCGGATAAAACAGGGATGAAAGGTGGGAGATGAAGCCCGGCCTGCGCGAGGGTGACAATGGTGCGCTGGGGTGACCGTCTGTGTTTTAGACGTTCGGATCCGTAATTGCAGGTGCATGGAGAGTATATGCTATATGTAGAGTATGCCACATCTATAAAAAAGAGAGGGCTTCCCCATGTCACAGCGACCCCAAACGGCTCAACAGCTTTCAGATTTACGCCTTTTGCTCAAAAAATGGCGAGATGCCGGTGAAAAAATCGCCCTTGTTCCGACAATGGGAGC
>JALWQD010000144.1:0-1297 GCA_026994735.1 Gammaproteobacteria bacterium
GTGAGGCCAGACCACGTTCCTGGTCCCACTTCAGGTCCCGTTCAGCCAGTTGGCAGAGGACGCTGCAGATGCGTGCGTGCGCGTACTGAATATAGTAAACAGGGTTTTCGTTGCTGCGTGAACAGGCAAGGTCAAGGTCAAAGTCCATATGCTGCTCACATTTACGCATGACATAAAAGAAGCGGGCGGCATCATTACCCACTTCTGCGCGCAGTTCACGCAGTGTCACAAACTGGCCGCTGCGGGTCGACATTTGCACTTTTTTACCACCACGATAAAGGACTGCGAATTGGACAAGCAGCACTTCCAGTGTTTGTTTGTCCAGCGATAAGGCCTCAATGGCTGCGCCTACTCTGGGCACATAGCCATGGTGATCAGCGCCCCAGACATCGATCAGTTCGTCGTAACCGCGGGCATATTTGTCGGCATGATAGGCAATGTCTGTTGCGAAATAGGTAAGTTGCCCATTTTCGCGAATAACGACACGGTCCTTCTCATCACCAAAGTCTGTCGAACGGAACCACCAGGCACCTTCATTCTGATAAAGGTGACCAGTGCTTTTCAACTCGCTAATTACCTTTTCAACCTTGCCGCTGTCGAGCAGGTCTTGCTCGCGGAACCAGCGTTGATAGTGGACGTTAAAAGCGGCCAGGTCATCCTCAATGTCGCTCAGGATATCGTTAATACCTGTCGCAAAAAGGAGGTCATAGTCTTCTTTGTCGAGCAGGTGTTGGCAGCGCTCGATGAGGGCATCAATATGGGCTTCCTTGTCACCACTGCCATCGTCATTAGCATCGGCTGGGAGGTTGTCCATGACTTCTGCGAACGGGTGGCGGAAACGATCCTGGTAGTGTTGATACAAGGTGCCGGCAATGCGAATGATGTAGTCACCGCGGTAGCCATTGCTGGGGAACGTGATTGTTTCGCCACAGCATTCGAGGTAGCGGAGCCAGACACTGCAGGCCAGAATAGCCATTTGGCGGCCGGCATCATTGACATAGTATTCACGGTCAACCTGGTAACCGCAGGCCTCAAGCAGGTCTGCTACAGCTGCACCATAGGCCGCACCACGGCCATGGCCTACATGTAAGGGGCCTGTCGGATTGGCTGAAACGAATTCCATCAAGACGCGCCGTCCCTTGCCCATATCATTGCGGCCGTATTGACTGCCCGCTGCAATGACACGGGCAACGACGCCCTGGCGGGCGTTGGCGGAGAGCGTGAAATTGATGAAGCCGGGACCGGCAATGTCGACCTCGATGACATGTGCTGAAGCGGGCAGGCTGGCACAGAGTCG
>JALWQD010000144.1:1307-6713 GCA_026994735.1 Gammaproteobacteria bacterium
GCGTTTTGCCTGTTTTGCCAGCACGAGGGCAATGTTGGTGGCAAAATCGCCGTGGCGACTGTCCCGTGTGCGTTCAATCTGGATATCGCTACTGCTAATATCGGGGAGCTCGCTATGATCGCGCAATGCGCTCGCGATAAGTTGCTGGAGGTGTTTTTGCATGAGGTGTCTTGGCTGGGTTAAGGTCGCTCAGAGAATAATAAGTGACGATGATTCAAACGCGTCATTATGTCCTTTCGTGAGGCTTTTGCAAGCGACGTTCGGGGAAATTTTTCTGGGGGCTTTGAGTGGAGACTTATCTTGTTGGTGGCGCCGTTCGTGATCGCCTGCTAGGCCGTTCAGTCAAAGATCGTGATTGGGTTGTTACGGGCAGTAGCCCGGAGGAAATGATTGGCCTCGGTTTTCGCCCTGTGGGCAAGGATTTTCCGGTTTTTTTACACCCGCAAAGTCATGAAGAGTATGCCCTTGCGCGGACAGAGCGTAAGGTGGCTCCTGGCTATCACGGTTTCAGCTTCCATGCTTCACCGGAAGTGACGATCGAGGAAGATTTACGCCGCCGTGACCTGACGATCAATGCCATTGCAGAAGATATGCATGGCCAGCTGATTGATCCCTATGGTGGTCAGCAGGATATCGCCGACCGTTGTTTGCGTCATGTTTCAGATGCCTTTGCTGAAGATCCGGTGCGGGTGCTGCGTAGTGCCCGTTTTGCTGCACGTTTGGCACCGTATGGCTTTGCCCTCGCAGATGAAACGATGCAGTTAATGCGTGACATGGTTGCCAGTGGTGAGGTTGACGCACTGGTCGCTGAACGCGTCTGGCAGGAATTAGGGCAGGTGCTGACAGAGCCACAAGCGAGTGTGTTTTTTTCTGTGTTGCGTGATTGTCGGGCACTGATACGTTTGTTTCCCGAGCTCGATGCCCTCTTTGGTGTTCCGCAAACGGAAATTCATCACCCGGAGATTGATACAGGCTTGCATACCATGCTTGCGCTTGATTATGCGGCGACTGCCGGTATGGCCGCAGAAGTTTGTTTTGCCGTCCTCTGCCATGATTTTGGCAAGGCGGTGACAGCGGCCAAATACTGGCCACATCATCGAGGTCATGAACGCACCGGGGTGCGTATCGTTGAGGCATTCTGTTCGCGCCTGCGTGTACCGCGTCGTTTCCGCGACCTGGCGAAGCTGGTGTGTGAGTATCATACCCATTGCCACCGTGCGGTGGAATTGCGGCCTGCGAGTGTGCTCAGATTATTGGAGGCGATTGATGCTTTCCGTCGTCCGCAACGACTGGACGATTTTGTTGCCGCATGTTTGGCTGATGCGCGTGGCCGCAAGGGCTTTGATGATATTGGTTACCCGCAGGCAGGGATTCTTGCTGAGGCCCTGGCTGCTGCCCGGGCAGTTGATATTTCCGGGCTCTGTCGGCAGGGGAACTCTGGAGAAAAGCTGAAACGCCTGATTCGGTCCCAGAGAGTGGCCGCCATCAAGGCGCAGCGCGCTTTGCCGTCGGATGATCTATCAGGGTAGAATAAACGGCTGTCACGGCGCACTACCGTGTCTGCTTTATCGGTAACAGTGGCCAGGGTGAGTCTGCCATTTGCCTGACGGAACCTAAATGGCCAAGTCGTCGTGAAACGGAGGATTGGGCCGTCCGATGATGGTCTTGGCGTGCGGGTTAACAAAAAAATAAAGATAAACAGGAGAAGACACGGGATGCCGATAAAGATTGCGGTGCCGCGCGAAACCCTGCCGGGTGAGCGGCGTGTTGCCTTGGTAGCGGAGGTCGTCACGCGACTGACGCAACAGGGTATTGACGTGGCGATAGAGCAGGGAGCAGGTGTTAACGCTTACCAGAAAGACGAGTCTTTTCAAGAATCAGGAGCGCAGCTCCATAGTGATCGTCAGACACTGTTTGCCGACAGTCAGCTGATTTTGAGGGTGACCGCGCCAAGCGTTGATGAAGTCAAAGAATATCCTCGCGGTGCGGTGCTCGTGGCATTGTTACAGCCACATCGCCATGCTGATGTTATCAAGGCTTTGCAAGCCCAGGGTGTGACCAGTTTTGCGATGGAGTTATTGCCGCGCATCAGTCGGGCGCAGTCGATGGACGTACTGTCATCACAGGCCACGGTTGCCGGTTACAAGGCCGTCCTGATTGCGGCTGAAATCTGTCCTCGTTTCTTTCCCATGTTAACGACAGCTGCGGGCACGATTCGACCAGCGAAGGTGCTGATTATCGGTGCCGGTGTTGCCGGACTGCAGGCAATTGCAACTGCTCGCCGTCTCGGGGCTGTTGTTGAGGCCTATGATGTTCGCCCGGCTGCGCGCGAACAGGTTGAATCTCTTGGCGCCCGTTTTCTCAAGTTTGATGTCGATGCGGAAGCTGAAGGTGGTTATGCGCGCGAGCTGACAGCAGAAGAAAAGATTCAGGAGCAAGCCATGCTTGGTGATGCTGTTGCTGCCTCCGATGTTGTGATTACCACGGCCCAGATCCCCGGCCGCCCAGCGCCAAGAATGATCAGCCCCGATATGGTTGCAGCCATGAAATCGGGGGCTGTGATCATCGATATGGCCGCAGATTCGGGGGGTAATTGTGAATTAAGTAAACTGGGTGAGCAGGTTAACCATAATGGCGTCATTATTTATGGGCCTGACAATCTGCCCAGTCAGCTGCCTGTCCATGCCAGTGAAATGTATGCCCGTAATCTGTGGCGTTTTATCAGCCTGATGATTGCTGATGAGACGGCATCCCTGAATCTGGACTGGGAAGACGAGATTATTGCTGCAAGTGTCGTGACCCATGATGGCGAGATTCGCCACCTCCAAACACGTCAAGCTATTGAAGGAGTTTCATCATGATGGAAGGCGTCTGGGCTGCATTGTTTATCTTTACACTGGCGGCTTTTACTGGCTATGAGGTGATTGCCAAAGTACCGGTGATTCTGCATACACCGTTGATGTCCGGGTCTAACTTTATCCATGGCATTGTCCTTGTCGGGGCGATGGTTGCCTGCGGCCATGCGGATACCTTGATGGAACAGATACTGGGTTTTATTGCTGTCTTTCTTGGTGCCATGAATGCGGTGGGTGGTTATGTTGTCACAGAGCGGATGCTGCTGATGTTTGAGCGCAAGAAGCCAGGAGGCGCCTAAGTCATGGAAAGCTTTATCAAGATTGCCTATTTCCTGACCATTATTCTCTTTATTTTCGGGCTCAAGCGGATGAGCTCACCGGCAACGGCACGCAGTGGTATTGTCTGGGCGGGGGTCGCCATGCTGGTTGCTGTCATGGCCACTTTTTTCTGGCCGGGTCTGCAGAATATCGCTTTGATTCTGGTGGCGACGATTACCGGCGGTGCTGCGGCCTGGGTCAGTGGCAAGAAGGTCGAGATGACCGATATGCCGCAGATGGTTGCTATCTATAACGGCATGGGGGGTGGTTCGGCTGCGGGTATCGCAGCAGTTGAATTATTGCGTGGCGACATACACAGCTCAGGTATATTAACCCTCAGTGTCGTTGGTGGCTTGATTGGTGCCCTGGCATTCAGCGGTAGCATGGTCGCCTTTGCCAAGCTACAGGGCATTATCGGTGGTCGGCCGATTACTTTCCCCAAGCAGCAGTTAATCAATGTCATTCTCTTTGTTCTGGCCGTGATTTCAGGTATCGGACTTGTCGTTGGTGATGGCGGCGCGACAATGATCACAATCTTCTTTCTGTTGGTGCTGGCTTTCGGTATTGGTGTTACCTTGCCGATTGGTGGTGCCGATATGCCGGTGGTGATTTCCCTGTTTAATGCCCTTACCGGGATGGCTGTCGGCTTTGAAGGCTTTGCCATGGATAATGCCGCAATGATTGTCGCCGGCACTGTTGTCGGCGCCGCCGGTACTTTGCTGACACAGATGATGGCAAAGGCCATGAACCGTTCGATAACCCAGGTACTCTTCGGTGCTTTCGGCCAGGAAGAGGAAGGGGGGGCGGCCGATGGCATCGAAGGTTCCCTGAAGCCGATTGAAGGCGATGATGCGGCTATCATGATGGGCTATGCCAGCAAGATAATTATTGTTTCCGGTTATGGTATGGCCGTTGCACAGGCGCAGCACAAGGTTCGTGAAATGGCTGATTTGCTGCAAGAAAAGGGTGTTGAGGTTAAATATGCTATCCATCCTGTGGCTGGACGTATGCCGGGGCATATGAATGTCCTCTTGGCCGAGGCCGGGGTACCCTATGAGCAGCTTTTCGACCTGGAAGAGATCAATGCCGAGTTTTCGACGGCTGATGTGGCTCTGGTTATTGGTGCTAATGATGTCGTCAACCCGCGTGCCAAGACTGAGAGGTCAAGTCCGATTTACGGTATGCCTGTCCTTGATGTTGAGAATGCGAAGAATGTTCTGGTTATTAAACGAGGCAAGGGAACAGGTTTTGCGGGCATAGAGAATGAGCTGTTTTACCGTGATCAGACACGCATGCTCTATGGCGATGCTCAGGCCGTGGTCAGTGACCTGATTCAGCAAATCAAGCAAATTTGATTGACGGACTGTTTGCTTGTCCGCCAGAAGGCCACTGCCGATGAATAGTCGCCAGCGGCCTTCTGGCATTGGCCGGGTTACTGGTTTTCCTTGTGCTCTGCCAGCTTCTTGCGAATGCGTTCCCGTGCGGCTTCATCAAGGGGCCTGATTAAAGGTGTTTCTGCGCCCGCCAGACGGTCGCTGATTTTCTGGATAAAACGCATTTGGCGTTGATAACGTCGGCAGAGCTTGCAGAGCATGAGATGTAACAATATTGCCATGCGCTCTCTCCGTGACAGATGACGATCACGGGATTGCGACACCATTTCGCTGACATGTTTACACGACAACATGATGGCTACTCCTGCCTTTGTGGTGGCTGATGCTGGCTGAACCAATGTTTTTCCAGGCAACGACGCAGTCGCTGCCGGGTACGTGACAGCATTACCCACATATTATTAGTCGTTGAGATCGCCAGTGTCCGACGTACTTCTTCACTCTCAATACCCTGTAATTCACGCAGGATAAAAAGGTCTGCCAGGTGGTCAGGCAGGGCAGTAATGCAATGGCTGAAAATTTTCCAGAACTCTTCCTGCTCCAGTGCCTTGTCAGGATTTGGCCAGTCACTGGGAGGGGTCTTCCAATGTCCATGATCATCAAATTCGCTGTCTCCCAATGCCTGTCTGTCGGCCTCACTTTCAATGTCTTCTACCTGTTGCTGTCTGCCTGATTTTCGCAGGTGATCAATGAGCTTGTGCTTGAGAATACCGATTAGCCAGGTTTTTTCAGACGATTTTCCCGCAAAACGCTGATGTGCCTTCAAGGCCGCGAGAAAAGTCTCCTGCACCAGATCTTCGGCGATTGCCGGGTTGCGGATACGCATCAGCGCGTAGCTGTAG
>JALWQD010000145.1 GCA_026994735.1 Gammaproteobacteria bacterium
CTGTCAGCACTATTCACGAAGAATTTTTATTCTGCCTGTGAGTGTCTTCGCATTGACCCGCTCCGCCCACCCCGGTCTTTTTTTGTGCCCGTGGATGAGCATGATCATAGACCTGCACCCGATGCTGAAAATTGACATCAGTGTATCTCTGCGTCGTCGAGATATCCGCATACCCTAACCATTTCTGGACAGCACGTAAATCTCCACTGACACCAGAAAATAACGGGCACGAGCATACCGCAAACAGTGTGGAGCAAGCGTACAGAAAGGCCTCGCTCTTATGCCAGGTCGCGGACAGCTAACCAGGCCTATAGCACCTTCACAGCCAGACGTCCGGGGGGACTGCCCCGCCTTGCCCATCACGTTCACCTGGCCGCCTCTCTGAACAAGAACAAGATCATTAATATCGAGAGCAGCCAACTCTGCCAATCGCAAGCCTGAAGAATAAAGTAACGCCAGTATTGCCTGGTCACGCAGGGCTATGGGTGTTCGTTCTGAGGCACTGAAAAAAAGACTCATCAACATCCGCCACATCGGGCAAACGCCTTTTCTGGTGCGAGACCTGGATATGACGAGCGGGATTATCTGAGAACACCCGCTCACGCATCAAATAATCAAAAAATCTCCGCCAGGCTGATAGCTGTCGCTGCCATAACGGCAACAGAAATAACTTGCCCATGTGACCAACCTGGCCATTGCCACAACAAGCAATATCGACGTTAACCAGACCTCGGCTCGTTGTTGGCGACAGAAGGGCGATAACACGCCGGGGATCGGCGCCATAGGCGCGACAGCTTTGCGCTCATCACCCAAATGAGCAATAAAAGCCCAACCTTTTGATACGTCAGGAGTGCACGCTTCGGTATCGACTACTGGGCAGCCAATCGCTGCCCGAGCAGGGCGCCGAGATAATCAAGAAAAACGGTTCCCATGCCTGCCGAAAAATGACCGCCATCGTGACTACCGATTGCCAGCAGAGCGAGAGCATCTCCCTCACTACCACTCAAACCAACAATAGGCACAAGAGCTGCCGAAGCAACTTCACTCGCCTGATCGACAAATAAGGCCGATATAATTTCCCTGCCAAAACGACCACAAACAGAAACCCCCTGGGATAACGACGCAGGCAAAGGCAGCACGTCCTGTGGCTCTTCACGAAGCAGACGGATAAGCCCTTGCTCGGGCACTATAAGTGGCAAGGCACGGGCATCACCGCGCAACAGCAGGGTGGCAATATCAGCGCGAAAATCCTGTCGCAAACTCTTCTCAAGCAGAATCAGGGCCTCATCCCCCCCCTGGCACGAAAGGAAACCCAGGCTAAGTTCACGAAAGCTCTTACTTAAAGCATCATTTTTTTCCGCAATTTCGATTAATTCTTTCAATTGCTTGCGCGAGCCCCTGTTCTGCTCGCGTAACACGGCAACCTGGCGCTCGATCAATGAAACGGCCTGGCCACTCTGATGAACAAGGCTCATATCTGCCAACAAATCATCATGACGGGTAAAGAAATCCTGATGTAAACGCAGATAATTGACGACATCAACTTCATCAATAACCGCCGCCTTCTTGCTCTTTTTCTTGTCTTCAACCATGACAGTCATCGTCTTGCACTCCCCTCCAGATACCCCCAGCGCCCGACGGCCTAAAACGAAATCTCACCGTCAAAAACATGCATGGCAACCCCGGTCATAAACACCGGATGACCTTCACCTTCCCATGAGATCAACAAACTCCCTCCTGGCAGCTCAACCGTCACCCGCTTATCGAGCAAACCCCGTATTTGACCACTGACAACAGCGGCACAGGCACCACTGCCACACGCCAGTGTCTCACCAGCCCCCCTCTCAAAAACCCGCAAGCGAATATGCTGGCGATCGATAACTTCCATAAACCCCACATTCACTCTCTCTGGAAATGCAGCATGAGCTTCTATTTGTGGACCGATTATCGCGACAGGTGCGCTGGCGATATCATCAACAACAATGACCGCATGAGGATTACCAATCGCCAAGACCCCGACAGTGACAGATAATTCCGTCAATGCAAGAGGATATTCCCTTGCCTCAAGACCATCATTAACAACAAACGGTATCGCCGCAGGGGATAATTCGGGAACCCCCATATTGACCTCAAAAAGGCCACCATCAAGAAAACGAACCGTTAATTGTCCTGCTGTCGTTTGTAACTGCAACGACGACTGCCCAGATAATCCTTTCTGCTGGACAAACATTGCCAGACAACGAGCACCATTTCCACACTGTCCAGATTCACTGCCATCCGCATTATAGATACGATAGAAAAAATCCGAACGGCCATCTGATGCCCTCTCGAGGGAGAGTAATTGGTCGCAACCAATGCCATAGTGACGATCACAGAGCTGGCGTAATTGCAGCGCATTCAGGGTCAATGGTTGTTTCAATGCATCGATGACAACAAAGTCATTGCCAAGCGCCTGCATCTTGCTGAAATGTATTGTCGCCACAACCACCCTCTACTGTAGAAAACTATTGATATTGAATAGTTATCGCTTGATTATAGGCCGAAAGAGATTGCCACTCCATACGTCAGGCCCTATAATTCGCCGCCTTGTCACCTGCTTTCTGGTGTTAACCGCCTGAATGTAGCCATTACCCATCATCATGAAGAGCCGGTTCAAAGGCCGGCCAGGATCGAAATCGTGCTATCAACTGCAAATCTTACTATCCAGTTCGGGGCCAAGCCTCTCTTCGAAAACATATCCGTGCGCTTTGCCGACGGCAATCGTTATGGCCTTATTGGCGCCAACGGTTCGGGCAAATCAACCCTGATGAAAATTCTCGGCAACGATCTTGAGGCCACGGCCGGCAATGTGATCCGAGACCCTCATGAACGTATTGGCAAGCTCCGTCAGGATCAATTTGCCTTCGAAGATTTTTCTGTTATCGATACCGTTATTATGGGTCATGACCAACTCTGGACGGTAAAACAGGAACGAGACCGTATCTACTCGATGACTGAAATGAGCGAAGAAGACGGCATGCGTGTGGCCGAGTTGGAGACCGAATTTGCCGAACTCGATGGCTATACTGCAGAATCCAGGGCTGGCGAACTACTGCTCGGTGTCGGTATCCCGCTCGAACAGCACCTCGGCTTGATGAGTGCCGTTGCGCCAGGCTGGAAACTGCGTGTTCTGCTCGCGCAGGCACTGTTTGCCGATCCTGACATCCTGCTTCTTGACGAACCAACCAATAACCTCGACATCGATACCATTCGCTGGCTCGAAGGCATCATCAATAGTCGCAGCAGCACAATGATCATCATATCTCATGATCGCCACTTCCTGAACAGCGTCTGTACGCACATGGCTGACCTTGACTACGGTGACCTGCGCCTGTTCCCTGGCAATTACGATGAATACATGCTCGCGGCGACCCAGGCAAGACAGCGTCAACTGTCCGATAATGCAAAGAAAAAGGCGCAAATTGCCGACTTGCAAGCGTTCGTCAACCGTTTCTCTGCCAATGCATCGAAGGCACGACAGGCTACCGCCCGTGCACGCCAGATAGACAAAATCAAGCTTGACGAAATCAAGCCCTCCAGCCGCGTCAACCCCTTTATCCGTTTTGAGCAAGAACGCAAACTCTTCCGCCTCGCCCTTGAAGCAAGCAAGGTCTACAAAGCCTATGGTGAGGAAGTCATCCTTGATAACTTCAACATCATGATTGAAGCTGGCGAGAAAATCGCCGTCATTGGCACCAATGGCATCGGTAAAACAACGCTGCTCAACTGTCTCGTCGACAGCAAGAATGCAGATAAAGGTGTCATCCGCTGGGCTGAAAATGCCCAGGTCGGTTATTTCACCCAAGATCATGCCGATGATTTTGACAGTGACCTCAATCTCTTTGACTGGATGCAGCAATGGGGGAGTGAAAATGATGATGAACAGGTCATCCGCGGCACACTCGGACGCCTGCTCTTCTCCCGCGATGAAATTAACAAATCGGTACGCGTACTCTCTGGCGGCGAGAAAGGGCGGATGTTGTTTGGCAAGCTGATGCTACAACGACCCAATGTCATGGTCATGGATGAGCCGACCAATCATCTCGACATGGAATCCATTGAATCGCTTAACCTCGCCCTCGAGTCTTATCCCGGAACCCTGATTTTCGTCAGTCATGACCGCGAGTTCGTCTCCTCACTGGCAACACGTGTACTCCACATGTCAACCGATGGCATTACGGACTTCAAAGGCGGCTATGAAGAATACCTCAACAGCCTGGAAACACTTTAAACAAATGACGAAGGAAAGGCCTGGGCCTTCTCGGCAAGAGCCCAGGCCAGTAGCGTTGTCACTTCCGCCTTGATCATCTCAGGCGGCGGCACATAGCCCAGACAAGCCAGCACAGCAAAAAGGTTCTCAGTTGCTCGACGATCATCCAAAGCACGGGCTCCTGTCTGTTTGCTCAGTTTATTACCCTGGCCATCACTTATCAGGGGCAAATGACAATATTGCGGCTGCGTCAAACCAAGCAGCCCTTGCAGATATATCTGCCGCGGTGTGTTATCGAGCAAATCTTCGCCGCGAACGACCTCAGTGACGCCTTGCCAGGCATCATCAACAACCACGGCCAGCTGATAACTGAAAAAGCCGTCTGCCCGCTTGACAACAAAATCCCCGATATCAGCAACCGGGTCCTGTTTATAGTGACCTTTACGCCTGTCAAAAAAATGGACGGACTTGCCCTCAACAACAAGCCGCCAGGCATATTCCTGACGTCGATGACAGGGCTGCTGGCGGCAAAACCCAGGATAAACCCGGCCACAGCTTCCTCGTACCGCCAACTGTTGTAACTCTTTTCTAGAACAGCTACAGGGGTAAACCAGACCGCGCTCAAATAAAGAATCCAGCACCTGCTGGTAAACATCAAGACGCTGATGCTGGAAACAAACATCGCTGTCCCAGTACAAACCGTGTTTTTCCAGGGAGCGCTGAATAGCATCACTGGCACCCGGTGTCTCACGCACCGGGTCAAGATCCTCTATCCGTAACAGCCACCGGCCTGCAGCAGCGCGCGCGGCCAGATAGCTACCAACAGCGGCAAGCAGGGACCCCATATGCAATGGCCCCGTTGGTGACGGCGCAAAGCGCCCAACATATGGCCTCGAGGGTGGCCGTGAAGATGTTGCCATATTTTCTTGCCCAAGTAGCTGCAAAACAGTCTCCGCTATGCCAATCACATCACATTTCCATCACGTCAAGACAGCACGCATCAGCACAAAAAACACTCAACATACTATTATCTATAGAATTTACTATTTTCGCCACAGCAACCGCCAGCCATCAAACCTAAACTTAGCCCACCGTTTGTCCGATGACATGATAAATAGCCCCTATTCCAGCAACAGGCCATCGTGAATACATTCAACACGCCTCTCATTCTACCTTCACAAACGAATTTCGAAGACGGTGAAGCCATCACCAAGGGCAGCCCGACACAGGCCTGGCGCCAGCTGGGATACCTTAATGTGTACCGTCTGGTGCTGGCCATGGTCTGCCTGGCCATCGGCCTCTACGGGGGCCACTATTTACAAATCAATGAAGACAAAACAACCCTTTTCCTCGCCACTAGTTTCATCTATCTGCTCATTGCTCTCGCTTCCCAACCCATTATTCGCTGGCAGATCGGGCAAGCTGAGCGCATGGCATACACCCATTTTCTTTGTGACATTATTGCCATCACGTTACTTATGCATGCCAGCGGCGGTGTTCATAGTGGTCTCGGCATGCTGTTGGTCGTTGCCATCGCCGCTGGCAGCCTCATTATGGCCGGGGAGATGTCACGCTTTTTTGCTGCCATCGCGACACTGGCGGTGCTCACTGAACAAACCATTCGCAGCAGTCTCGGTATTGTCGATGATGCCAGCTATACCCATGCGGGCCTGCTCGGTGCCAGCTTTTTTGCCACCTCAATTCTTGCTCATAACCTTGCCAAACGACTCAGAGAAAGCGAAGCACTGGCTGCCCGGCGTGGCATCGATCTTGCCAATATGGCTCAGCTCACGGAATACATTATCCAGCGTATGCAGACAGGCATTATTGTTGTCGATAGCGAAAACAATATCCGCCTTGTCAACGAATCTGCGCGTCAGTTACTGGCGGGTGAACGGCTGCGCAACAAGCAACATTTGAGCGATTTCTCCCAGGAACTGGTAGAACAACTTGATCAATGGCGCAAAGATGATATTGCCCTGCCAGAATCCTTCCGCGTCGATCAGGCTGGCAGCGAAATACAACCGCGTTTTGCCCGCCTTCAACGTGACAGTAATTCCGGCACACTGATCTTTCTTGAGGATTTGGCCGCAGCAACGCAACAGGCACAGCAAATGAAACTGGTTTCTCTTGGCCAGCTGACAGCCAGCATTGCCCATGAAATCCGTAACCCGCTGGCGGCTATCTGTCATGCCAGCCAACTCCTGACAGAATCCCCCGAACTCAAGGAAAAAGATCGCCGCCTACTCGAAATTGTTCTTGATCACAGTCAACGCGTAAACACCATTGTCCGTAATATCATGCAACTCAGCCGGCGAGAAACCAGCCGTCCTTACCGACTCCGCCTGCCCCCCTGGTTACACACCTTTGCTGACCGCTTTCGTCATGAACATGGCCTTAGCAATGGACAATTCAAAGT
>JALWQD010000146.1 GCA_026994735.1 Gammaproteobacteria bacterium
TAATGGCCAACCGCACACCCCACGCGCCCTTAGCTCAGCTGGATAGAGCGTTGGATTCCGATTCCAAAGGTCAGAGGTTCGACTCCTCTAGGGCGCGCCATTCATCCGCTACAACGGGTCAGAATAGCCGGGAGCCAGCCTGAAACATTCCCTCAGTCATACTGCCAGCAAGAAAATCGATATGACAAATAAAACGCTTTACGACGCCATTGGTGGTGAACGCATGCTCGCACGCGTGCATAAGATCTTTTATGACAAGATTTATGCTCACCCCTGGCTCAAGCAATATTTTGCTGGCCATGATCAGCAGGCTATTGAAGGTCGTCAAACCAGTTTTATGAGTGAAAAAATGGGCGGGCCAGCCTATCTCGGCAAGCCACTGCCGCAGGTACATGAAAATATGTATATCAGCAAGGAACTCTATCAGTTGAGAAACCATCTGCTGGCGGAATCCATCCACGAAGCGGGCGTCCCGGCAGCATTGGCTAAACGCTGGTTAAAGATTGATAACGCCTTTCGTCGGCAAATCACAAAAGAATCTATCGAAGATTTCTATCGCGACTACCACTTTCCCTTTAAACAACGCATCATTATTGCCAAACCACCATTAATGGGAAACAATAAAACAAGCATGCCCGACTCAAGCCTGTGAAGGGACAATGAACTGCCTGAGCCATTACCATCAAACAAAGGTAATCGATAGAGCATGAGTGAAAACGAAATAACTCCGCACTTCTGGACGAGAGCAGATGAAATTATTGCCATCGCCAATGAACAGACCAAGGAATCAAATATTGGCGATGTCAGTACCTCATTACTCTATGCCGCGGCACGTTTCAACGCTTTCAATGTTGCTTCGTCAGCAACTAATATTGAAGAAATGAAACATGACAAAGACGAAGCTATCCAGCATTTTTGTGAACAATACAGACAAATGTTGATTGAAAACCTGGATGATCATATTGCAAACTTTGACGACAATAAAGCCTAGAAAGCGCTAATCAAGTTCGACCGATGGTGCAGAGTGTGTGCATGTCATTGTGAAAAAATTGGCTATTTTTAGTTGCAGATTGCGCGGATACGCCGACATTAAACTGCCTTCTCACTCATTTCCAGAGCATCGCCTATCTCTTCAAAAACAGCCCTGCTGCCACGTCCTTCAGATAACGGCTCGATAACCTCAATGGGTTCTTTAATGCCGGTCACGGCCATGTAGTTCGTCAGGCGCTCGATAATCGCCTCGGTAATAATATTGCCGGCATGATAGAGCAACAAGCCATTTTCAGTTTCAATATTCGATAATAGACGCTGCCCAGGGCGCAATGCAACAATCGAAACGCCTTTCGGAGTAGATGCCGCTTCCTGCTCTCGAACTTCGGCAAATGAAGCCTCTGCACCCATCAGTAAGTTGGGGTCATACCAGCCAGTACGCGCTCTCATTCTGACAAAAACCTGTTCAAGTGCGAGCCCTGTGGCTTCCAGGCGGACGATATCCGTAATAATCTTTAACAAGCGGCTTTCGATAGGCAGACCTTCACCCGCGACGCCATCATCTGGAAAACCAGTACCATCAAAGTGTTTTTGATGGTAGTAAAGAATACGCCTGACCGAATCCATACGGGGAATGTTTTCAAGCAATTTACTGGCGCTTTCGGGCAAATGAGTCAATATCTTTTGCTCACCAACACTGAGTTGATCGCCCTTACTGAGGCGCTGTAGTGTGTCAGATGGAACCGTGACATAGGCAACAACAGAGAACATTGCCGAGAGCTCGAGTTCCCAGCCCTTTTCGAGCTGCATATCCTCTGCCAGAAGATGGGCATACTCCTGCAAAATCATTGCCCGCCCAAAAGATTTCGAAGCTACCATAGAAAGAACATCTGTGAGCAGCTTCATCGCCCCTCTGAGCGTGCCGTTCAGCAGTTCTTTTTCTGCTGTCAACAGGTCATACTGCCTGACGGCAGCAAGCAATGTCTGCATCAAGATATCTGCCTGACACGGTTTTTTGAGGAAACGAAAAACCTCGCCCTCATTGACAGCACCCACAGCTGTCATCTGATCATCATTACTGGTCAGCATGACACGAACAGTATCGGGGCTGATTTTGCGGGCTTTTTGTAAAAACTCGATGCCATTCATTCCCGGCATCTGCATATCTGAAATGATCACGGAAAAAGGGCCGTCACTTAAAAGCTTGCGAATACCTTCTTCTCCTCCTTCTGCAATATGGACATCAAATTGTTCATCAAAATGACGCGCCATTGCATTCAATAAACTGACCTGATCATCAACAAACAGAATGCTCGCCTTGCTCATACCTTCCTCTCATCACTAACAGACGTCAATCATCTGGCACCCTATCCTCTGCGGGTGTCATTACTAGCAAATAATATGTTTCCAGAATCCTTTCCTTTCAACGTCCGTTCTACCCCCATAGCGGCCGATCTTTTATTTGACTTAGATTTGCCTGTCAAGACGCTGAAACGACACCTGAAACTCCCCCTAATAAAACATATAAATAATTGATAATTATCTAAATAAAAAACACAAGGCATCACCCGATGCATCATATCCTGATATACCACAACGACCTTAATTGACACACAAACCAAAAGGCATAATGGCCGCCAGAAAAAACCCTGGCCGACAGAGAGGCCATGACCCTCGCAGACAGACTGAGGCTATGAAACAATGACTGTTCCGGAACGAAGAACAAGGGTGTGAGAGGACAGATGGCAAAGCGTAGAAAATCACTTTTGATTACAGGCTGTTCATCGGGAATCGGTCACTATTGCGCTCTGACTCTGGCCCGCCGAAATGACTGGCATGTCATTGCCACAGTCCGGCAAGCAGGCGACCGCGCAGCCCTTGAAAATGCAGGCATAACGACTGTTACCATGGAGATGTCTGATCCCGAAGGCAGCATTAACCAGGGACTGGCGACGACACTTGTGGCAACAGAGGGACAGCTTGATGCCATCTTTCTCAATGCCGGTTATGGCCAGTTTGGCGCCCTTGAAGATATTGATCATGGCTGTCTCAGCAAGCAACTGGCAATCAATGTTATCGGCCCGATGCATATCGTCCGCTCCCTGTTACCAATCATGCGTTCACAAGGACATGGGCGTATTGTCTTCAATAGTTCTGTGCTGGGTATTTGTGCCATGCCTCTCCGCGGTGCTTACAGCGCCTCAAAATTTGCTCTTGAAGGACTGGCGGATACCTTGCGTATCGAATTAGCAGATAGCAATATCCATGTTTCCAGTATTGAGCCTGGACCAATCAAGAGCCGTTTTAATGATAATGCGCTGCGCATTTTTCAAAGGGATATTGACTATGATGACAACAGTTATTGGGCACCTGCCTACCAACGCCTCGAAGCACGCCTGAAAGGTGGTTTCCCGGCCCATGATACTCCCTGGCGTCGTTTTACCCTTGGTCCTGGGGCGGTATTGACAGCCCTTGAACATGCACTCAATGCGACACGACCACGCAGCCACTACCCCGTCACACTGCCCAGTCACATGCTTTTCTTTCTCCGGCGCCTACTTTCGCGCCAGCAATTGCACCGTCTGCTCGTTCGTGCGGGCAAACGTGAAACCGGAGAATCCCGTTGACGGTGGCGGACTTTCCTGCGAATGCAATAAAAACAGTCTCTTTGGCGACAGCTGGTTAGACAACTAACAGACAAAAAAAACCGGACTGCCGGGGAGGAGGGAGGAGGACGGCAGTCCGGTGGTATCTGACAGGGTAGCGACACGATCAGGAGGAGGCGGTCTGATTGGAGTCGGCGTCGCTACTGGCCCCTGCCCTTCCTACATGAGCTATTATCCCGAGTTCGAAAGGCAGATGATGTGATCGAATTCACACTTTCCGGGCAAACTCGCTGGCGAGCCCGATATAGCTTGCCGGGCTTAGCGCCAGCAAGCGTTCACGCGCTTCCGGCGGAACTTGCAACTGACGGATAAAAGTGTTCATCGCCTCGGCATCAATTTGCTGGCCGCGCGTCAATTCCTTGAGTTTTTCATAGGGGTTCGCGATGCCATAACGTCGCATGACTGTTTGTACAGCCTCCCCCAACACTTCCCAGGCAGCATTAAGGTCTGCATCAATACGCTGACTATTAACCTCGAGTTTGCTCAGTCCTTTCAAGCAAGCCTGGTAGGCAATCACACTATAAGCTGCGCCGACACCAAGATTTCTCAGCACTGTTGAATCCGTTAAATCACGCTGCCAGCGGGAAATCGGCAGCTTCTCGGATAAATGTTGGAAAACAGCGTTCGCCAACCCTAAATTACCTTCGGCATTCTCGAAATCAATAGGGTTAACCTTGTGTGGCATTGTTGAAGATCCCACCTCACCCGCTACCGTTCGCTGACGGAAATAACCAAGCGAAACATAACCCCAGATATCGCGGCAAAGATCGATCAGGATAGTATTAAAACGTGCCAGCACATGAAAATATTCAGCGACATAGTCATGCGGCTCAATCTGTGTCGTATAGCCATTCCAGTCCAGCCCCAGCGACAGGACAAATGTTTCCGACAGGCGCTTCCAGTCGACCTCTGGATAGGCGAGTAAATGGGCATTAAAACTGCCCGTTGCACCATTGATTTTCCCTAAAACTTCAACAGCAACCAATTGCTCACGTTGCCGGCGTAAGCGCATGACAACATTGGCCAATTCTTTTCCCAGCGTTGTCGGTGTCGCCGTTTGACCATGCGTACGGGCAAGCATGGCCTGATCTGCGAAATCATGCGCCATTTTTGTCAGTGTCGCGATCAATTGATCCATAAACGGCAGCAAAACAAGTTGCCGGGCTTCCTTCAGGATCAGCGCATAAGAAAGGTTATTGATGTCTTCCGAGGTACAGGCAAAGTGAAAAAACTCGCTCAACAGGGCTAATTCAGTATTTTCAGCTACCTGCTCCTTGAGGAAATACTCAACCGCCTTAACATCATGATTGGTTGTCTGCTCAATCTCTTTTACCCGTTCGGCATCCGCCAGACTAAAATCTGTAACAATGGTTTCCAGCATCTTCCGGCCAGGACGGCTGATCGTTGTTACCTCCGGCAAGCCGGGATGATCAGCCAACATCAACAACCAGTGGACTTCAACGCGGACACGCTGATGAATCAAGCCAAATTCACTGAATAATGGCCGCAAAGCTTCAGTCTTGCCCGCATAGCGTCCGTCAACCGGCGAAACGGCTGTTAATGCGTTTAACTCCATGATGGTCTCCTGATTAGATAGGGCTAAATAATTTAACGGTGGCTGTCTTGCTGCCTGCTCAAAGGTCAGCAAGCTGCTCCAAGAGAATATTGGCACGCTCAACCATCCGCTGGCGACGGTAAAAAAACTCACGTCTACGACCGCCACATTGGCGCCAAAGAATAGCCGAACGAATTGCCGCCAGTAATAAGGCACGAATACGGTTGACGTTACGAGGGTTGGTCAAAAATTCAGGCTGACCCTTGATCATAATACGAGGCGTCATGGGGCTAATGGTCTGGGTATAGATATCTGCGAGGTTGGCCAGGACATTATCATGACAACTGGAAAATTGTTCGGCCTGACCTGAAGCCCGGGCAATCCCGGCACCAATCTGGCCCAAGACACGTGAACGCCGAGCTAATTTATGACTTAATTGCATACAGGCAAGAACATAGCGGACGACTTCAAAATCACGTTTTTCACGCTGGCTTTGCGTCGTAAAATGATTACAGATAGCCTGCAATCCATGCCTTAATGACACGATGGAGCCATAAACAGCGGTGACGCTTTCAGGGTCAGTGACAAAGATACTCTCAATACATGTTGTCATTTCTGCTTCGTCAAGCTGGCCATTTCTTGCCAGACCATGCACCAGATTGACTGATTGAAAGATACCGGCCAGTGCCAGTGTCTTATCATGATCACCGTCTGGCATGTTCATAGCTCCCCGGCCCTGATCATTGGCGACAGAGGCAGGAATTCGAGGCATTGTTCCGGCACGTTGTCAATAATACCGCCTCCCAGGCAAATATCATGCTGGTAAAAAACAACGGATTGACCTGTGCTGACTGCTCTTTGTGGTTGTTCAAAAAAAACATCAAAACCACCCTCACTGGCCGGCAAAACCTGACAGGCCTGATCTTCCTGGCGATACCGTGTCTTTGCCTGACACTGCAGCGGCCAGTGATCAGGTTCTTCACCAGCAATCCAGTGAATATCCGCCGCCTGCAAACGTGAACTGAAGAGGCCCGGATGATCATGTCCCTGGACAACATAGAGGGTATTATCCGCCAGCGACTTCAAGGCGACATACCAAGGCTCGCAACCTGCCCCCTGACGACCACCGATACCCAGCCCCTGACGCTGACCAATTGTGTAGTACATCAAGCCCTGATGATCACCCAGTCGCTGCCCGTCTAGACTGCGTATTTCACCGGGAGATGCGGGTAGATAACGGGCCAGAAAAGAGCGAAAGTGTCGTTCGCCGATAAAGCAAATGCCCGTGCTGTCTTTCTTGGCATGATTCGCCAGGCCAGCCTCCTTCGCCAGGCTGCGGACGGTAGACTTATGCAGTTCGCCGAGCGGGAAACGGGCATGAGCAAGCTGGTATTGATTGAGGCAATGGAGAAAATAGCTCTGATCCTTACCCGGGTCACAGCCCTTGAGTAATTGC
>JALWQD010000147.1 GCA_026994735.1 Gammaproteobacteria bacterium
ATAGAGCACTCATCTAATTAAGTTTGTCTCGGTGCACTTCCCTGGCAGTTTGAGATAGACTGGTTGTTCCTTGGATTTATCGACCAAAACCGAGAAAACCTAAACTCGGTGGAGTGGAATCCTCAGCAAGCATGATGTTTTGCCTTCAGGGTAGCGAGAGACAGATGAAACTTTTCCCGAGCAACTTACAACGGGGTTGGCCTGGCATACTCCTGTCATTGCTGCTGACAAGCGCATGCAGCCAGCATTCAGGCCTGCTGGTGAACAAGGACAGCACGCAGACAGCCCTCTTTGGGGTAGTCGAGCGTATCGATAACATTGAGCTTCAGCGGTCAATCAACGGTCGCTATTCAAACGGCTCTAATGCCATGATTGGTGGGATTATCGGCACAAGTCTGGGCGATGGCAACGGCAGTCAGCTGGTCGCGGGTATCGGCGTCATCACCAGTGGCGCATCAACAGGCACCCCCACCTCAGCGACAGAGACCGTCAACAGGGCAAAAATCACTGTTCTTTTGGCGAATGGCAAACGCATCCATGCCATTCAAAGCCTCAGTGATACGACCTCTATCAAGGTAGGTAGCCGAGTACAGGTGATCCGGGCTACAAGCATTCCTTTTGTCTTGCCGGCAAAGCCATAGCGCCTCAAAAAGGGCCCGTTAGGCTTATGTTACCGGGTCTTCCGCTAACCATTTTTGCAAGATATCAACAACCTTCTCTGCCTGGGCCCGACTTGAAATATTAAATTTCGATTTCGGCATGTATTCACCATTACGTTTCTGATAGCGTCGAATGGAGAAACGCTCGGGCCCATAGACCTTCTTGCTCCGGTCCCAATCCTGGTATTTAAAGATGATTGTCGTCCAGGCCCCTTTCGATAAAACCTCCTTGTCCAGCTCCTGCACAACATCGATGCCGTCTTCGCTGTAACGGATAGTAATGTCATCAATACTCGCGGCCATAAACCCCTCTCTTTCAGCTAGGAAATATCTTCAGGTAAGTACTATTTTTTCTCACCACCATGACATGGTGGTGATTGTGGTACTGCGGATAAAGCTTGCCAATCATCAGGCGTATAAAGATGCAAGGTCAATGCATGAATACTCTCAGCGAGTTCTTGCGCAAGAATGGCATGAATACGGCGGTGACGCGCAATTTTCGACAAGCCGTCAAAAGCGGTGGTCACGACAATCAGTTTAAAATGGCTTTCAGAGCCTGCCGGGACATTATGATTGGCGCTCTCATTGATGACTTCCAGGTGCTCAGGGAATAATGCCTTCCCGAGCTTTTTTTTAATCGTTTCAGCTATCATCACCCTGCTCTCAAGTATATGGGGGAAACCCGGGTCCATTCATGAAAGGGTCTCTTGGCAGAGCTGCGCAAGAAACCACTATTCCGTCTACCCTGCAGCATCTATTTGAAATTGCATATAACGCAACTGCGTCCAGAACCCATCAAAGCGCCCCTGAGTCTCATTTGGCCGGTGGTATCGGGCCAGTGGGTTCCAGCTTAGCAAAAAGTGGGCCAGCACTCGATAGTCAATATGCTTGCAAACAAGGAAACCGGTGCCTTTTAATAAGCAAAACCGCTGGGGCCGGCAGGAAGGCCGAGGTGATCAAAAAAGATCAACAGGTCGCCGAAATCAGTGAATCCGTCTGCATTGAAGTCTGTCAGAGGGTTTGCACTGCCCAGATTGTCCGCAAATATCAGCAAATCACCGAAATCAGTCAAGCCATCATTATTCAAATCCGGATCACAACGATTGCCATATCCGTCATTATCTTGATCTTTCTGGCCGGAATTGGCGATCAGCAGACAATTATCCAGCTTATCGGTAACCAGGTCATGATCAATATCAGGGTCATTATCCCTGATCCGTAACAGCGCCTCGGGCTGTGCCAAACGGATATTCGCGGCATGAGTGAGTGTGGTGAAGGCAATTTTTATTGTTTCAGAGCCTTCAGGGAGGCGATCACCGAGCAGTAGAACGGGCATAGATACCGCCATGCTGCCACGAGGAATGGCAATCACCTGGCCGCTGGCCAGATAGTCAAGGCCTGCCTGGGCACTGCCATCGAGCGTTTGGTAATAGAGCTCAATGAGCGGATGATCAACGCGATCGACAGTAATGCTCATGTTCGCCTGCTGGATACCTGTATCCCCTTCAATAACATCAATATCTGCTACTGAAATCGTCGTCACTTTAAGTGGCTGCTTGCCTAAAAGATAGTATTGCCAGCCATCCTTTATGCCATCGCCATCACTATCCGGATTGAATGGATCGGAACCGAATAATTGCTCTTTGCTGTCATCAAGGCCATCAAGATCACTATCAATCAAAGAAGTGATCCGGTTTAGGTCCGGCTCAAAAAGAAAAGTCTGGCCGGCCAGCTGGTAGACAGGAGCAACTGTATTGCTGAGGTTGAGGAACTCTCCCGAGAGCCCTGATGAGATTCCGGAACCTTCATCACGGGCAACAGAACCAAAGGATAGGTAGCGGACGATAATGTAGCCATTCGGGTAAATAACCGTTTCAAATTCATTCACATCCTGACTATTGCAGTAAGTGGCTGTTGACCAGCTAAAGACCACCCGTTCCGGGTTTGATTTATGCTGGACAGTGACGCCGTTGCCGCTAACCGTACTATCAAGATCATTACTCCAGGGGCTAATGACAGGACCTTCATGTTGCAAAACGACATGGGGCTGTCTGCGGTGAGGTGCGCCTAGCCACAAACTGCCATTACTGTCGACAGCAACATCATTAAACGACTGTCCATAGAATGGAAACGGCCAGGGCAAGTGATACCCTTTGCTGACATCATCGGCCTTTATCAGGGTTGAGTTATCGGTATAGGCAGCGGCATTACTGACGCCATCAGCAATAGATAAGCTATTGTTGACTAGTGGTACAAGAGAATACTGAGGTGGGCTGGTCTGGGCATGGGAAGAAACGGAATTTAACAGCGATAATAGCAAAAAAACAACGCCGCCTGCGGGTCGCTGAACAAAACAATTCATTTAGATTATCTGCTCTCGTTAATTTAGCAAAGACCATCACTCAGGCAACTGACCAGAGTCAGCAGCCATAATGACAATCACATAAATATCAGCGAATCCTTGCTAAACCTTTCAAGATCATGCAGAGAAAGGCATTACTGGGAAGATGCCATCCTCAAATAATCACTATTCTGCAACTGCACATTGTTCAATGTATTTTTTCCTTGCTGCTCATCTTCTGGCAGGGCTAACCAACGGGCAAGCCCGAGCCATTCCTGACGCTCCCTGGCCAAGGTATTCTCACCGGGATCGTGTATGCCCTGACCATGTTCAGCAGCCATCAAATAGGCAGAGGATTCATGTAACCCTGTTATCAAGGGTAAATGTAAGGCATCCAGTAATTTTTTCAATGGCGCATAGGTTGAAGAGCTGTCTGCACGTATGCGATTGGCAATGACAGCAATCCTCAGTTGTCCTTGGCGCACCCGCGGCTCTTTGCTTAATTGGTGCAAGAACACTGCCGTGGCGCGGATATCAATGGGGGATGGTACAACAGGCACCAAGATGGTGTCACACTTATTAAGCACAGTTTGCAATAAAACGCCGTTAATACCTGCTGGAGTATCGATAATTAATCGCTCGGTTCCTGCTGGCATGGCCATCTGAAAAACGCGCGTTTGACGAGCCTGCATCCGTGTGGTGTCGATAAGGTGGATATCCGGCAGATGAGGCGCGCGCAGGCCATGCCAGCAACTGGATGACCCTTGGGGATCGAAATCCATGAGTACGGTACGTCGCTGGGCGGCGGCGAAAAATACGGCCAAATTCGTTGCAATCGTGCTCTTGCCACTGCCACCCTTGGCATTTACCAGGGCGATTCTTTGTACAGTCATAGTCAAATACCCCGCTTTATGTGACGCCCTTTCATGATTTTTGAACGGTGCGGCACAGCAATCACTATCTCAATCACAAAATTAACACCATTATGCGAGTATGGACGTGAATAATGTCACGTTAGCCCATTTATCGGCCAATAAGCTTTTGATTTTACTTAAGAGTGTGAGTGAATTCACAATTGCGGCGATACCTGACAAAAAAGCTCTCTCCTCAAGCCAACATCAACACCGTGATGATGTACTCCTTGTTGGACGAATAGAGTCATGAAGTGGTTCCATTTATGGCACTCTTTTCCCGCCGGATAGGACCTGTCTTAATGACATCGGTAACGACAATCTTGCCATTCTTGAGGCTATGCCAACAGACATCAAGATCATAAAGCCTGACAGCGAAAGTTTCTTTCTCTAAATCACGCGAAGAACGTGGATTCAAGGCTAAAACATCGTCAATTAACGCCCTCAGACCCGGGTAACCTCTTGCCTCAAATTTTGATATTTTGTCACTGATTTCATTAGATAAAACGACATCCACTCGCTGTGGGGCCTGGCCAGCGAAATTGGCCTTGGCATGACTGAGGGCATCGCTATAGGGAATATAGGGCTTGATATCAAGGACTGGCGTTCCTTCGAGCATATCGATACCACTCAATGACAGGATAATCGAACGCCCCTGTTGCTGGATACCATCAAGCTTGACCACAGAAAGTCCTATCGGGTTTGGTCGAAAGGGTGAGCGTGTTGCGAAAACACCCCGCCGTTGACGCCCGCCCATACGTGGCGGACGAACAGTCGCTCGCCATTTCCCCCGCCGGGCTTGTTGATGAAAGGCCCAGATCAGCCAAATATGGCTAAAATCATCCAGTTCTCGAAATGCTTCGCGTACTGAAAACTCCGGAAAAATCTCTAGGGTACCTGTTGCCGATGGAACAAGCCCGGCCTGGCGAGGAATAGCAAAACGTTCTTTAAAGCAAGAATGCACAATCCCAATCGCTTGAAAAGACAGATCATTAGCTGCCATAGGAGTCCCCTCATCTTAATAACGAAACAGTTTAAACCTGTTGAGCTATAAATTCAGTGACTTTCAGCGTAAGGGATCACTATTCATAAAGGTCGGTCAGGAGAGGATATAAAGTGTCTATAGGGAACATCCATATCCCCTATAGACACCATCCAGAGGTACATCCATGTACATCTAGCAGATAAGCGCAAGTATTCTGGCACCAACACTCGTCTGCCGTTGGCCAGTGTGCCTAGATATCCTGAGGAAAACTATTACCGTTAGGTCGTAATACTTTATGGGTCCTCGCTCATTCGGCAAGGGCTTCAAGCTCCGCTAACAGCCGCTTGGCGTCATCACGATCGGCAAATGCAGCATGTTTTTCATGCATGACTACTTGCAGGTTTTTAATCGCACGAGAATGATCACCCAGGGCCAGAGAGACCTTCGCCAGATGATAGAAAATATCTGCCGGCGCATTCGCCAAAACGGCGCCTTTTTCCAGCAAGGCCTGAGCCCTTGAATACTGGCCATTACGAAAATATACCCAACCCAGTGTATCAAGATAGTAGGGGTTGTTGCTTTTCTCGAAGCGTTCCGCTAAAGCGGTCGCTTCCTGCATCATCTTTGCATCGTCAGCATGATATCTGACCAATAATACGGCCAGGTTATTAGCCGCCACATCGAATTCAGGATGCGCTGCGAGGATTTTTCTATAGCTGGCGATTGACGCTTCTGTTTCGCCGGAACGGTCTTCTGCTTCTGCCAAACGTATCGCCAGTATGGGAATATCTTTATCAGCAACGGCTTGCCGATAGACAGCAATCGCCGCCTGGGAATCACCCTGAGAAAGATAAAGATCAGCCAGTTTGATGACAGGCAATGACCAATCTGGCGTTGTCTCTATCGCTTGTCGGTAAGCCGCGATTGCTTCAAGCCATTGCCCCTGGGCAGAATAGATTTCTGCCGCCAGTTCATGGGCAAATATATGACCCGGCTGATCCTTAATTAATAACTTGATTTTTTTCAGAGCCTTACCGGACTCTCCTAATGCGACCTCTGTACGCAACAAGCCAGCCCAGGCATCAAAACTATCCGGAGCCAGCGCAACAGCCTTAGCAAAGAAGTCCAGTGCTTGTTGGCGCTTCTGCTGACGCAGGTAAAGCTGGGCCAATTGCAGGTAACCTTGTGGACTTTGCGGACTCACTTTGATCAGGTGACGGGCCGATAGCAAAGCCTCTTGCCAATCTTCCTGGGCAGCAAGCAATCGCGTTTTCAATGCAATTGCAGGTGGGAATGTTGGCGCTATCAATAAAAGATCTTCCAAACTTTTTTTTGCTGAAGCAAGCTCATTTCTGGCAACCAGCAAACGCACTTTGGCGAGTCGTATCTCAGCATTCGCGGGAGCCGCAGAAATTGCCTTGTCGATATTAGCCAAAGCAAGCTCTGTCTGGCCATTAAGCAGCTGAGCCTGAGCCAGCAAGCGCAGAACCTCGGCAGAATTAGGGATATCCCTTAATAGCGAACGAAAATCAGCAATCGCACCGACAAGATCTCTTTGTTGAAGAGAAATACGTCCACGTAGCAGGAGTGCCTCATGATCACCCGGGTTCCGTGCAAGCACTTCCCGGACCAGGAGCAGGCTGTTGTCAATATCTTTGCTCGCCAGCAGGCTTCTGGCCAGCCCTGTTTTCGCTTTTAATTCGATGTTGTCGCCAGGAGAAGCGGCCAGAATCGAGCGATAAACTGTCTGAGCCTT
>JALWQD010000148.1 GCA_026994735.1 Gammaproteobacteria bacterium
CCTTGATCTCATCATTGAGCTGCAACACCTGATGGATGGCTGCCGGCAATGACAGCAATTCATCGATAATCCCGGCCTCGCCTTCAAGCGACAGGGCATGACGCCTGCCCAGCACGAGAACAAGCATCATCAAGGCAACAAGCTGGCTCGTAAAAGCCTTTGTCGAAGCGACACCAATCTCCGGCCCGGCGCGCGTCATCAAGACAAGATCCGAGGCCCGTACCAGCGAACTCTCAGGGACATTGCAAATAGATAGCGAATATTTGAAACCACAGCGCTTGGCTTCTTCGAGAGCGGCCAGGGTATCGGCTGTCTCGCCCGATTGCGAGAGGGTCACTATCAAGGTATCCGGTGTCACCACTGGCTGGCGATAACGGAATTCACTGGCCACATCGACACGACAAGGGATACCGGCAATTTCATCAAACCAGTAACTCGCAATCAAGCCGGCATGATAACTGGTGCCACAAGCAATAATGCGCACTTCGCGCACGCGATCAAAAATGCTCGCCGCTTTGTCGCCAAAACTGTTTTCAAGGACATGACCATCGGCAAAACGTCCTGCAAGTGTCTCAGTCAGTGCTTCCGGTTGTTCAAATATTTCCTTCAGCATGTAATGCCTGTAACCATTACGGCCAATGGTATCGGCGGACAAACCACTCATTTGCATAGGCCGCTCAACGGGCGCCCCATGGGCATCAAAAATATTCACGGCGTCGAGATGAATGTCCGCGATATCGCCATCTTCGAGAAAAATAAACTGCTGTGTCACCGGAATCAGTGCCATGACATCAGAGGCGATAAAGTGCTCGCCCACACCGACACCAATGAGAAGAGGACTGCCCTGTCGGGCAGCAATCATACGCCCGGCTTCTCCTGCCGCTGCCACGGCAATCGCATAGGTGCCATGCAGACGAGTCAGTGTTCTCTCCACAGCAGACAATAAGCAATGGGTTTCAAGCAGATAATAATGAACCAGGTGGGTAATGACTTCTGTATCGGTATCGGAGCTAAAGACATAGCCGGATGATTGCAGTTCAGCACGCAGTTCCTCATGATTTTCAATGATGCCATTATGAACAACGGCAATTTTGTCACTGCTGAGATGAGGATGAGCATTGGCTGTCGTCGGCTCGCCATGGGTTGCCCAGCGGGTGTGTGCGATACCAAGATGACCGGCCACAGGTGATTGATCAAGCAAGGCCGATAACTGGCTGATCTTGCCTGCCGCACGGCGGCACTGCAAGGCACTGTTTGCCGTGATGACGGCGATGCCTGCAGAATCGTAACCACGATATTCAAGCCGCCGCAGCCCTTCCTGCAGGATCGGAACAACGTCACGTTGAGCAATGGCACCGACTATTCCGCACATAGTTTTACTTCCTCAAGCGCTCGCTGGCAAGCATGGCGTTCCCACCGTGCATACAAAAATTAATCATCGGTTTGGCCGTTATGCTTTCGCCACCCCTACAAATGACAACCATTGAGGCCGTCATGGGGCCTGCTGACCCGTCCACCTTTGGCATTCCCTTCCTAATCCACCGTTCAACGGCACGATATCACCCTTTGGCAAGGAATGAATGCTCACACCAATCAAGT
>JALWQD010000149.1 GCA_026994735.1 Gammaproteobacteria bacterium
CGGTAGCCGCGGTTGCCGGGGCGCGTGGTGGTGCGGCGGGCTCTTGGGCTAGTATTGGCGGTGTGCTTTCTTCGCTTGCTGCACTGTCTTCTGCATTGTCGTTGTTCAGGGCGCTGATTTCGATTTCCGCCTGGTCTTCGACCCAGGTGAAAGCCTCTTCGATGGCCGCACGTTCGATGTCACCTGTCAGTTGCAGTTGCCAGGCGAGATAGCAGTTTCCCGGCTCGAAATCAGCAAAGTCAGGTAATGCATTGCTGAGGCACTGGCATGTCAGCGTGCCGAGTTGTTCCAACTGGTGAAAAATCGTCAGAGGGTCATTGCCATACTGCAATACCTCTGGCCCTGGGCGGAACAGGATCTGCCAACCGTTGGTGGCTGGCGTTGGCGCAGGACTGTCTGTAGCGGTCTCATCCGCGAGCACGGCTTCGAGTGCCTGCTGTGTCTCGCTGACACGTTCACTCATCGGCTCTTCTTCGGCCTGCGTTGCCGCCAGCATGTCACGCAGGCAATCGACAGCGCGCAGCAACAATTCGACAATGTTGTCATCAACCTTGCGTTCGCCGTTACGGACTTCATCAAGCAGGGTTTCCATGACATGGGTGAAGCTGGCAATGACTTCGAAGCCAAACATGCCGGCACCTCCCTTGATCGAGTGCGCGCCGCGAAAAATGCCGTTGACACTTTCCGGGTCGGGATTTTCCTTGTCGAGTTCGAGCAGGGCGCTCTCCATGCCTTCGACGGCCTCGAAGCTTTCTTCGAAGAATGTTTGATGAAATTCGGAAAGATCGTCACTCATGGCTAGGCCTAGTTAGTTGAGGACACGGGAAATAGCGTACAGCAGCTGATCCGGGTCGAAGGGTTTTACCAGCCAGCCCGTAGCGCCGGCTTTCCTGCCCTGCTCTTTCCTTTCCTGGCTTGATTCAGTGCTTAATACCAGCATCGGTTTGCCCACATAGTCATCCAGTGCGCGCAATTCCCGCACCAGTGTGACGCCATCCATACGCGGCATCATGATGTCCGTGATGACAAGGTCAATATCATGTCGCCCGCGGGCAATCTCCAGTGCCTCGACGCCATCTTCAGCGCAGGTGACGTCGTGACCGGCTGCGTGCAGGGTCAGGGTTACCATCTTCCTCATGGTTGCCGAATCATCGACGGCTAAAATATTGGCCACGGTCTCTACCTCCAGAATCATTCCGATTGAAGTAACAAAAGACGGCTTATCCGGCCGTCGGTCCAGGGCGGTATCGTTGTTTCCTCTCCCTGCAAGCCATATCGGGCTTGTGGGGTATATCTTTAATTCGCATGCTTGACAGCGCTATCCGTGTCACGGCGGCTGTTTTTGTTTGTTGCTCTTGTCGCTGCCCGGGGGGGGATGTACTCTCCATGGCAAATGGGGTGACAAGGAAGCGAAGGCATTGCCAACAGCGCAGGATATAGCGGGGCTTTATCTGATTTGTGGTGATTTACCGGCCACTCAGATCGATGCCTGGTTGCAGCAGATGGATCAGTTGCTGGCAGCCGGTGTTCATTTGCTGCAGTTGCGTGATAAAGCCGGTATCGTCGCTGCCGATGTCGCTGTCGGTGAGCATTTGTTG
>JALWQD010000150.1 GCA_026994735.1 Gammaproteobacteria bacterium
GGTGTTCCCAGTTTATCTTTGATTGTCTGGTCAAGGCCACTGCCACGATCATCAATAATCAGCTGCAGGTGCTCTGACTGCCAGTTACCATTGACTGACACGGCCGATGGTGAGGCTTCGCAGGCGTTGTCGAGTAAATTGCCCAGAGCTTGTGCCAGTGTCCTGTCGGCGAGTATTTTGGGCGCTGGCTGATGGCCATCCAGCTGGCATTGAATGAGGTTTTTGGGGTGGACATCGCGCACCTGTTGAACCACTGAACGGAGGTAATCATCGAGTGCCACGGCATGACCGTCTTCTGCCCGTGCCTGCCCGGTTTCGGCGGTCATTTCCGAGAGTATTGCCTTACAGCGATTAATCTGTTGGCGTAAAAGGGTTGTTTTTTCGGTGATATCGATATCTTCGCAGTGCTCATGGCCCAGCTCGCTGGCGATGATTGCCATCGTCGATAGCGGGGTGCCCAGTTGGTGGGCTGCTCCTGTCGCCAGGGTGCCGAGAGTGACGAGGTGTTGATCGCGCAGGGTCTGTTCCCTGGCCAGGCTGAGGCTGCGGTCACGTTCACGTAGATGAGCCGCCATGCGTACGACAAAGAATATGATCAGGCAGACACTGAGCATAAAGCCAAACCACATGCCCAGGACATGGAGGTCAAAATCAATGCCATGGGCAGATGATACGGGCGGTAGTGGATGAAAATATCGCATCAGGAAGGTGTAGCAGGCGATGGTCAGACAGGCCATCGCCCAGGCAAAATGTTTCGGCATGATAGCTGCAACAATCACCAGGGGTAGCAAAAAAAGTGAAACAAACGGGTTGGTTGAACCGCCCGTAAAATAAAGCATGGCTGCGAGAATGAGTGTGTCGAGAGCTAATTGAAGAAAGATTTGCCGATGTGTCAGCTGATCCTTGTTTTGTAACTGCCACCAGGCGGCGAAGTTGATAACGGCATGGATGGCGACAATCCAGAAGAGGGGCTTGACAGGCAGAGTGATGGCGAGGACCTGGGTCGCGATGACGAGTGCAGCCAGTTCTCCGGCGATGGCGATCAGACGCAAAATATAGAGGCGTTGCAGACTGAGAAAGTTTGTTTGTTTATGATCAGTCTGGAGGGTGTTCATCGTGACGTTAAGTCGACTTGGGTAAGATCCGGATAATACCATATTATCAGTGTCTTGTCGGCATCTTCTCCGGCTGGGGAAAGAGAGAAAGCCAGCCTCGTCGGGCAGTGAGTGCCATTTTGGCAGAGACAATATGCTATGTTTGTTAGCACCTCAATGCTGGAAAAACAGATGATTTGCCCTTTCTTTCGACAATACCGGATAACAATTCTTGCTGTGTTGATGCTGCTGTTGCCGCTGATCGATGTCGGCCCAGCTGTGGCGGAAGAGCATACGTTGTCCGTGTTGACTGAACAGGAGGCAGATGCCAACTGGGAATACCTTGAAGTCCGCGTCGGGACAATCAGTGATACGCGGCACCAGCTGGCAAAGGCACGAAAAGCCCTTTACAGAACGCACGATGATACTCAAAAAGCCCAGCTGACAGCGGAGATTGCGCAATTATCGGCAGATCTTGAGTCCTTGCAGATGGCCTGGGA
>JALWQD010000151.1 GCA_026994735.1 Gammaproteobacteria bacterium
GCAATGACTTACTCAGATTGGTCATCGCTGCAAGCTCGGTCTGGCCGGCCTGATGCAACCATTTGAGTAACTGGGTTGCACGAAACGGCTTTTCCTCCAGCGTGGCGAAAAAAGCAACCAATGCCCGCCGGTCAAGCCCTAGCAGGTTAGGCTTGACCGGGGTCACGTCATCCATTTTAGCGGGTGCGGGGACAGACTTCATTGGCTGCGAAAAAGAAAGCAATTTCCTCCGCAGCCGTTTCCGGTGCATCCGAACCATGAACAGCATTCTCTTCGACATTACTGGCAAAATCAGCACGAATAGTGCCTGCCTCGGCATCAGCAGGATTTGTTGCGCCCATGATCGCGCGGTTGCAGGCAATAGCATTCTCGCCCTCGAGAACCTGGACAACAACCGGCCCTGAAGTCATGAATGAGACCAAATCATTATAGAAAGGCCTTTCACTGTGGACAGCATAAAAACCCTCTGCCTGTTCACGACTAAGGTGCATCATCCGTGCGCCAATAATCTTCAGACCAGCATCTTCAAAACGACCGATGATCTTGCCAATGACATTCTTGGCAACAGCATCAGGCTTAATAATGGAAAGGGTGCGTTCTACAGCCATGAGGTGGACTCCTGAAAAAGTTCGGTGAAAAATTCGGATTGATAACGACGCCTTGTATTTAGTTGCCATCAAGAGCCGTCCGTGAAAATGACGGAGCATTGTACCTAACTTGCCTGAAATGCTGCAAATTTATTGTCCGTAGAACACCATCAACGAAAACCGGCATGCTTGTCGGTAGCGGCATCCAAGGTTATAGTCTGGGCTGCCCAATCCCCCTGGGCATACCTATAAACACAGGAGAGCAACCATGAAGTACTCCCGCATTCTGACTGCGCTGCCAGTCGCCCTGATTCTCGCCTTCGCTGTCAGCGGCACCGCCTTGGCCGAAAAAGACCATCATAAAAAACATGGCGACAAAAGTCAGTGGTCCGATTTCCGCATGATTCAGACCGAACGACATGCCATGATCCGCGGACTGATGGAAGTCACCCGTGATCTCACCAACATCCTCGCCAACCTCAACCACAAACCTTCGGCTAATGAAAAGGAAGCCCTCAACAAGATGGGGAAACGCCTCTCAAAGCTGATCGAAAAGGATGATGAGCTAAGCCGCAAGATGGCCGGAAAGTGGAAGAAGAAATGGTCAGGTGATAAAGACAAGGACGATGATTAATCCTCGCCCGCTGAGATCGTTTTAAACAGTTGTTCGCGGCAACGGCCATCTCTCGTTGCCGCGAATATCTTTCAGCTATCAGTGGCCTGGGATAGCAGGCTGCGAATCCGGCAGCCGATCAAGACATACATCAATATGACCAACAATAACAGCCCTGCTTGTCCTGTTTCGCCAAGCCTCGATGCCAGAATCGTCACAGCCAGACACAGCAACATCAGCCAATAAGCCATGAGCACTGTCCGTCGGTGCCCCCAACCTGATTCCACAAGTTGCTGGTAAGCATGTTCCTTATGTGCCTGCCAGACTTTCTCGCCGCGGAAAAAACGTCGCCCCAGTGTCCAGCTGGCATCAACGATAAAAGGG
>JALWQD010000152.1 GCA_026994735.1 Gammaproteobacteria bacterium
CCATGCCATCGATTGATTTAAGCTTGCCGGTTTTGCCATAATAATCAACCAGCGGCGCTGTCTGATCATGATAGGCGACAAGTCTGGATCTCACGGTTTCTTCATTGTCATCAGCACGGCGCTGAAGATCATTGGCACCGCATTTATCACACTTGCCTTCTACATCGGGCTTCTTGAACTCGTCATGATAACCCTCGCCACATTTGCCGCAAGTAGAGCGACCAGTAATGCGTTTGATCAACGGATCGTCTTCAACCTGCATCTCAATCACAACATCAAGATTTTTTGATTTTTCTTCCAGAAGCTTATCAAGAGCTTCGGCCTGCCCTACCGTGCGAGGAAAACCATCCAGAATAAAACCACCCTGAACATCTTCTTCGTCAATACGGTCTGATATGATTCCGATGACCAGGTCATCTGAAACCAGTCCACCAGTGGCCATGACCTCTTTGGCTTTCAGCCCCACTTCGGTACCTGCTGCAACAGCTGCCCGCAGCATATCTCCTGTCGAAAGTTGAACAAGCCCTTTGGCTTCTTCGATCCGCTTTGCCTGTGTGCCTTTACCGGCACCTGGAGGGCCCAACAAAATAATATTCATCGTCTACGTGCTCCTTTTCTTAATTTGGCTTTTTTAATCAAACCTTCGTACTGGTGCGCGAGAAGATGGCTTTGCACCTGTGCAACTGTATCCATGGTCACGCTAACAACAATCAGCAATGATGTCCCCCCAAAGTAGAAGGGCACAGCCGCATAGGAGATAAGAAACTCTGGCAAAATACATACAATTGCCAAATAGGCCGCCCCCGCAACGGTAATTCGGGTCAAAACATAATCTATATATTCAGCTGTCCGCTTTCCGGGTCGAATACCCGGGATAAAGCCACCATATTTTTTGAGATTGTCGGCAGTTTCATCCGGATTAAAAACGATTGCGGTATAAAAGAACGCGAAAAACAGGATCATCAGCACATACATCAACAAATAGAGCGGTTGACCACGGCCCAGCAGCGCTGTGATATTTGTCAACCATTCGGGACCTCCCGATGAGAAGTTGGCAACAGTGATCGGTAGCAATAGCAGGCTCGATGCAAAGATGGGCGGGATAACACCAGCCGTGTTGAGCTTCAGCGGCAAATGAGAGCTGTCCCCCTGGAACATTTTCTTGCCGACCTGGCGTTTCGGATACTGGATCAGCAGGCGTCTTTGCGCGCGCTCCATAAAGACTATAAAAGCGATAACCAAAAAGACCATAAAGATAAGAGCGATGAGCAAACCGGCAGACAAGGTGCCACGTCTTGAAAGTTCCAGTGTTCCAACAAGAGCAGAAGGCAACTCCGCGACAATACCCGCAAAGATAATCAGGGAAATGCCGTTGCCAATCCCCCTGGCTGTGATCTGCTCGCCAAGCCACATTAGAAAAATAGTACCACCAACAAGCGTAATAACGGCTGTTGCACGGAAAAACCAACCTGGATCTGTAACAATGTTGCTGGCCCCTTCAAGGCCGACAGCTATGCCATAGGCCTGCAAGGCAGCAAGTACAACTGTACCGTAGCGTGTATACTGATTTATCTGTTGTCGCC
>JALWQD010000153.1 GCA_026994735.1 Gammaproteobacteria bacterium
TCCCAGTTGTTCGACGGTATCGACGACCATTTGTTTTATACACTGCGAACAGCCAGCAGAACACTGCTTGAAGCATCCCCTCTCGGCATTACCATTGATGGTGATGATCTGGGCAGCCGCCTCCAGGCTTTGACACTGACAGATACCCAGCAGGTCGTCGATACCGTCGAACAACTGGGAGGTCACCGCGTCGGCATCGCCAGTTATCACAGCAGCACTCTGACAGTCAGCCGCGATAACCCCGTGAATCCTGAATTACAGATACAGTTGCGCCTCTATAACGACGGCTTTGCCTTCCGTTATCAAATCCCGGGGCAAGGTACGCGCCTCATCAGTGCCGAGGCGAGTGCCTGGCAATTGCCTGCTCAAAGCATGATCTGGCACCAAAATGATGTCGCCAGCCAGCAGGGTATTTACCGTCAGCAGATGATTGAAACGCTCAACAGTTATATGAGCGGACTGGTCACTGCAGAATTAGCTGCTGGCGGCTACCTGGCGATCGGTGAAGCAGGACTCGAAAATTACAGTAGTCTGGTCTTGCAGGCACAGGCCAGTGCCAACCGCCGCTTGCAGAGCCGTTTCACCCATGATCCTGCCTGGTCAGTGGCTAGCGGCACATTCAGTCCCTGGCGTTACGCTCTTTTTGCGAACAACCTGAATGCCCTGATCAATAGTGATCTGATACAGAGTCTGGCAGCAGCACCGGCGCTCGCTGCAACAACAGTCGCCAGCACCTGGCTAGCACCGGGACGGGCTCTTTGGCCTGCCGCCAGCGACCCGGCGGCAGGCTTCGATTATTTACGCCAACGCCAGTATGTCTCCTATGCCGGCATCCTCGGATTTCGCTATGTACTGCTCGATCCGGGCTGGGAAGACAGCTTTCCTTTCTATGGCTTCAGCGACCAGTTTGCGGCCTTGCGTGCCTTGGTAGACTATGGCCATGCAGGCGGCCGCAATGTCGACATCGTTGTCTGGAAAGATGCCCAGGCGTTGACTGATCCTATCCTCCGTGAACAATATCTCAGCGCCGTTGCAACAGCCGGTGCGACCGCCATCCGGCTAGCCTATACAGGGCTTGGAAATCAGCGCAGCCGAGAGCTGGAAAAAGCGCTCCTCGATGCGGCCGCTCGTCATCAGCTGCAGGTCATCATTGACCAGGGCACACAAGGCGTTGGAGAAAACAGGACGTATCCGCATCTCATGGCCCGTGCGGGCCTGCGCGGATTGGCCTGGCCCGGTGGCCCTGCAGAAATTCCTGCGAGTCACAATACGGCCCTGCCATTCACCCGTCAGCTCGGCGGCCCGACAGACTATAAGGTCGTCAGTCTTGATGCCAATAACCTTGGGCCCGCTACACTGGCGCAGCAACTGGCCATGAGTGGACTGACCATCAGCCCGATCCAGACCTGGGTCAGTCATCCATTTCTGCTCAACAGCCATCCAGAATTGCGCTCACTGTTGTCCAGCCTGCCAACTGTCTGGGACGAAAGTATTGTCTTGCCCGGCAGCACAATCGGTGGCGCTATCGCTATCGCCCGACGCAGTGGCCAGCAATGGTTCCTGTTTGCCGCCAACGGTG
>JALWQD010000154.1 GCA_026994735.1 Gammaproteobacteria bacterium
CCTACAAACACTAACTGCACGGCAAAGTGACGCCACGTTGTCCCTGGTACTTGCCATCGCGGTCACGGTAAGAGGTCTGGCAGACCTCGTCAGCGCCGAGAAACAATACCTGAGCAACACCTTCATGAGCGTATATCTTTGCCGGCAAAGGCGTTGTATTCGAAAATTCGAGTGTCACGTGGCCTTCCCATTCGGGTTCCAGTGGCGTGACATTGACAATGATGCCACAGCGAGCATAGGTAGACTTACCAAGACAGATGGTCAGTACATCACGCGGGATACGGAAATATTCGACGGTTCGTGCCAAGGCAAACGAATTCGGCGGGATAATGCAAACATCGGCATTGACATCAACAAAGCTGCCATCATCAAAATTTTTAGGGTCAACAATCGCTGAGTTGATATTCGTGAATATCTTGAACTCGTCTGCACAACGAATATCATAACCATAACTTGAGGTGCCGTATGAAATGACTCTCTGCCCTGAAACTTCACGTACCTGCCCGGGCACAAATGGCTCAATCATCCCTTCTGATTCTGCCATCCGTCGAATCCACAGGTCTGACTTGATAGACATCGCTCAGCCCTCCTCTATGACGATATTGGGAAAGCGATTACTATAATCACGGGCCTGGCGCGAAAGGGAAGCAGCAATACGAAGGGCGATAGCGCGATAACCCGCTGTCAAATCACTGTCTTTATCGCTCACGACAATAGGCTGACCAATATCCAAACCTTCACGAATCCGCAGATCAAGGGGCAGTGAACCTAACAAAGCGAGACCATATTCTTCTGCCATTCGACGGCCGCCACCGTGGCCAAAAATCGCCTCTTCATGACCACATTGGCTGCAAACATGGGTACTCATGTTTTCAATGACACCGAGCACAGGGACATCGACTTTTTCAAACATACG
The DNA here is from genome assembly GCA_026994735.1 of Gammaproteobacteria bacterium. GTDB lineage: Bacteria > Pseudomonadota > Gammaproteobacteria > SZUA-140 > SZUA-140 > RI-283. The sequence continues at coordinate 917 of JALWQD010000154.1, forward strand.
GTACGCCTTACGAGCATCAATGAGAGCAATATCCTGGGGTGTCGTGATAATAACAGCACCACTAACGGGAATTTTCTGTGCCAAAGTCAACTGTGTATCGCCTGTTCCCGGGGGCAAGTCAATGATCAGGTAATCCAGATCAGACCAGTTGGTCTCATGCAATAATTGCTCAAGGGCCTGTGTCACCATTGGCCCACGCCAAATCATGGGTGTCTCTTCATCAACCAGATAACCAATGGACATGGTTTGCAGACCATGGGCAATAACCGGCTCCATTGACTTACCATCATGTGATTTCGGCTTTTCGCTTGTCCCCAGCATTCGCGGCTGGCTTGGCCCATAAATATCGGCATCAAGCAAACCAACCCGCCCGCCTTCTGCTTGCAAGGCCAGGGCCAGGTTGACGGCTGTTGTCGACTTGCCCACGCCTCCCTTACCCGAGGCAACAGCAATAATGTTATTGATACCCTTGATCCGTTTGACGCCCTTCTGGGCAGCATGGGCAGTGACTTCACAACCGACCAGAACAGTGACACTCGTAACGCCTGCGACGGCCGAGATTATCTCTTTCAATACGGTGATCAGCTGCTGGCGATAATCAGCCGCAGGAAAACCAAGAGCAATTTCCAGGTACACCTCACCCGCATCTATACGTAGCACCTTGATGCGTTGAGCAGAAACAAGGTCTTCATTCAAATAAGGATCATGATAAGTGGCAATTGCCGCTTCGATTACCTCTTTCGTCACTGCTGCCATAAATCTCTCCATACGATACACTGTCGACCCAAACCAGCGCGCATGTTACCACTTTTCCCGCACCGCCAAAGCACCGGACACTCTCCGATTTACTGACAACGTAGAATTCCCTGTATCGTAACGCCAAGGGCCTGGCAAAGTTTTCTGCATGGAAGCAAACCGTACCTTTTCAAATAGCTTGCAATAATCGATGTAAAATCAGGAGCTTCCCCGACGGCAAAGATTTGAATGCCAACGAGCGAGACCAAAAGGCTTAAGACGCTGATGCAGAGCTACAAGCGAAGTCATTTGATCACCAAAATACTGGGCCAGATCATTCATAATGACGAATGATGCCTGGCGAATAAACGGGTCCGTATGATCCTCATTCTCAGCAAGGCAGGTTGTTGCTGCCACGAGAACCCGGCTGGCTCTTTTTTCAGTGCTCACTTCTCGCAAAAACTGTACACACAGGGCGAGTAAACTGTGATCCTCGTCGTCTGGCTTGGCCAAAAAAATTTCGCGGCTGTTTTGTTGGCCCTTATGTTCCACTGCCAAACGGAGTTTAACTGCCAGCAAGCCGTGTTGGCGTAGCTTTGCTGAAATACGGGTAGTACATTGAAACAAGGCCGATTCGATCTGAGCGAGCGCTGTAGTTGCCGGAGGCAAGACCTTAACCTCGGTCACCGTCACTGGCAATCGCGACGGCGACGGCATCGACACAGACGCAGGGTCTCGTCCTTGGCTCATCAACCAGAGTTTTTTCCCTGACTGACCAAATTGGCGGCGCATATCGGCTACAGGTATACGGCGCATCTGACCACAATATTCGATATCATGTCGCCGTAAAAATGAAGCCATCACTGTGCCAGAGTCCGTGATATCGGTAATCGGCAACCAGCGCAAATAATTTGCCGAATGCCAGGGTGGAATGACCGTTGTTGTGCCCGCCTCACCACGACAAGCAATCATTTTTGCCGTCGTCTTGTCGCCACTAATGGCCAATGCAAGCGAACAACCTGCAAGCACGCCTGCAACAACTTCGTGGATACGCGCAAACAATTCGCGGGCAGAGGAAAAATGTGCTTGCACACGACTCAAATCGAGAAATAACCTGTCTGCAGCAACCACTTCAATATTTGTACAGATCTGCATGCGCAATGCGGCAATGATATTCAGCATCATTTCGGCATAGCGCTCTGGCCGCGCCCTCAGCACCTGCAGTTGTGGGCAGCGTCGTTGTGCATCCAGCAGGTTCATGCCCTGATGAACACCCCTTGCAGCCGCCTCTGCTGAAAGTGCAGACACCTTAGCCGGCTTCAAGCCCTCGGGGATGGCCAGCGGCTGGCCCAACAATTGTGGATAATCCAGACACTCTATCCCGATAAAGATATCCCGAAATGATAGACATGCGTACATACGGCTCCAGTAGAGCCGATGCTTTGCCACAGTCATGAGTAACGCCTCAACTGGCCCGTCAATATGCCCTGAATTTCAACCCGGCGGGCATCGTAAATCATCGGTGCAATGGTTGCGTTCTCGGCAATCAGGGTAACGGTTCCTTCTGCTTCGCGACGGAAACGCTTAAGTGTTGCCTCGTGACCATCAATCAAGGCAACAACAACATCACCGTCACGCGCTGTCTGGCTTGACCGGATAATTACGATATCGCCATCGTGGATACCCATATCAATCATTGACTCGCCTTCAACCCGAAGAGCATAACAGGCAGCATTCCCTGTCAGATAACTGCCGATATCAAGATTTTCCTGATTTGCCAATGCCTCAATCGGCTGTCCTGCGGCAATTTTTCCTAGTAACGGCAGGCCCGGACTTTCATCAACCATTGTCTGCTCCGGCAAGCGTATACCCCGATGCCGTCCCCCCAGAATTTCAATCTCGCCGGCCTCTTCCAGCGCCTGTAAATAGCGATGCACAACACCTCGCGAACTGATGCCAATTCCGGCGGCAATCTCAGCCAGCGTCGGCGCTTCTTCATTTGCTGCAACATAGTGTTGAATAAAGGCTAATGTACGCCGTTGGCTGCGCGTCAACATATCGTTCTCCTTTTGCTCTCTTAATCACGCCTGCAGCATAAGAGAACAAATAGAGAAAATCAAGGATGTTTACTTTTGTTGCGAAAAAACCGCTACGGGCTCTCTTCGCGCACATACACTTGCTCACCGGCAAGTATTGTCATAATAACCTGGCCCTGCATTTCCCAATCAAGGAATGGCGTATTCTTACCTTGGCTTACAAGGCTGTTTTCACTCACAGTCCAGTATTTTTTCTCGGCAAAGAGGCAAATATCAGCGACCTTGCCGGCGGCCAGGTTACCCCCCCCGCATTGTACTATTTCAGCCGGCTGGCATGTTAACCGTGCGATCATGTCTGACAGTGAAAAAAGCCCTTCATCAACCAGGCGCAAGCTCAGAGGCAACAGTGTCTCGAGCGCTGAAATGCCGCTCGCGGTTGCCGCAAATGGAGCCAGTTTGGCATCACTTTCATGGGGTTGGTGATCAGAGCATATGGCGGCAATAGCCCCCTGTTGCAGCCAATGCCGCAAGCCATCACGGTCCCTGAGTGTACGAAGAGGCGGCTGCACATGACACTGTACGTCGAAATCAAGTATCTCGTGTTCGGTCAGATGCAGATGTGCACTGACATCAGCCGTCACTGGCAAACCGTCATGTTGTGCACGGGCAATCAACTGTGCCGCCCGGGCTGTTGACAAGAGGCAAAAATGTGTCCGCACACCGAGTTCGGCTACCAGTTCAAGAATCCCGGCAACGGCAACTGTCTCGGCCGATGTGGGCACGCCCGGCAAACCAAGGCGCGTTGCAACTGCCCCCCCATGGGCACAACCGCCATCGACCAATGAGAATTCTTGTGGATGGAAAAAAACTGTCAGGCCAAAAGTCGCTGCATACTCCATCGCTCGTCGCAAGACAAGTAAATTAGCCAACGGCCGGCGGTCATTACTGACACCACAGCAACCTGCTTCTGCCAGCATAGCCATTTCACATAATTGTTGGCCATCAAGCCCCCGGGTCAGCGCCCCCAAAGGCAGAACGCGACTATAGGCACAATGCCTGGCCCGCTCCATGATCAAACGAGCAACCGCGGGTGTATCAATAACCGGTGTCGTATCAGGTGGACAACACAGTGTCGTAATACCCGCTCTCGCCGCCGCCAACGTCTCACTGGCAATCGTCGCCTTGTGTTCTTCTCCCGGCTCACGCAGTTTAGCTCGCAAGTCGACCAAACCCGGGCAAACAATCAAGCCGCTGGCATCGATCACCTGATCGGCCTGAAAACCTCCAGGGGCGCTGCCAACACTGACAACCACACCATCAGCAACATAGAGGTCAGCGAGGGTATCGAGACCATTGGCCGGATCAATCAACCGACCCGCGTGTATATGCAGACGAGGCTTCATGAGCTCTCTCCTGTGCGCATGGCATGAGACATCACAGCCATACGTACCGCAGTCCCATGTGTCACTTGCTGCAAGATAAGCGAATGCGGGCCATCCGCCACCGACGATGCAATCTCGACGCCGCGATTAATGGGCCCTGGATGCATGACAAGGACATCATCCCGAGCACATGCCAGGCGCTCTTCGGTCAGCCCAAAGAGACGGTAGTACTCGTGCTCGCTCGGTAACAGAGCGCCTTGCATGCGCTCGTACTGCAGGCGTAGCATGATAACAACATCAACGTTACGCAAGCCACGCTCAAGATCATGGTAAACATGTACTCCCAAAGACGCCGGTTCGGGGGGTACCAAGGTACGAGGAGCAATAACACGAATTTCCTGCACACCGAGCGTACTCAAGGCATGAATTTGTGAACGGGCAACGCGTGAATGCAATACATCACCGACAATGGCGACAATAAGAGGGTGAAAGTCATGCTTATGACGGCGAATAGTAAACATGTCGAGCAAGGCTTGGGTCGGGTGCGCGTGTCGACCATCACCCGCATTGATAACACTCACATGTGAAGCGGCATGACGAGCGATAAAATGAGCCGCTCCACTGTCGGGATGACGCACGACAAACATGTCGCAGTGCATCGCCTCGAGGGTGTGTAAGGTATCAAGCAGGGTTTCACCTTTGCTCGTAGCCGATGTTGTCGCATTAATATTGATGACATCTGCAGACAGCCGTTTTGCTGCCAACTCAAAAGTCGTCCGCGTCCGTGTGCTATTCTCGAAAAACAGGTTGACAATAGTCTTGCCGCGGAGCAATGGTACCTTTTTAACACTACGTTCGGTGACCTCGGCAAACGATTCTGCTGTATCCAGCAACTCAACAAGCATCTCCCGCCGCAAACCTTCAATCGTCAACAAATGACGTAATCGTCCCTGTTTATCGAGCTGTATCCGATCCTTCATCATGATTCATTCACCTTTGGCAGACGGCCATCAAGCGTCAATCGCAACGGTTCGGGACCACATAACTTGACTTGTTCATCCTCAACCAGAGACAGGACACAAGCACTGACATCCGCCTGCACAGGCAATTCACGCCCGCCCCTATCAACCAATACCGCCAACATAACAGACGCCGGACGACCATAATCAAAGAGTTCATTGAGAGCAGCACGTATTGTCCGGCCTGTGTGCAGAACATCATCGACGAGAATAATATGACGATCATCGAGAGAAAAAGGCAGGCTCGATGGACGCACCTGGGGGTCAACACCGAGGCGCGAATAATCATCACGATAAAAAGAAATATCGAGTATTCCCAACGGTTCCTGCAAAGACAGCTGATGATGCAAGCGCTCGGCCACCCAGACACCACCACTGCGAATACCCACCATCAGAGGCGGCTCATTACCGCGTTCAACAAGCAGCGCTTTTATTGCCGGCAACATGGTTGCCATCAATACCTCAGGATCAGGCAAGTCACC
>JALWQD010000155.1 GCA_026994735.1 Gammaproteobacteria bacterium
GCGTAATTTCTCAAGCATGCCATCCACATCGGCATCAGCGATTTCAGCGGTAGCGCGTTCCAGCTTCAGATCATCCAGCGCTGCCAGCTCAAAGTCAGCGGCAATATCAAAAGTCGCCGTATACTGATAATCCTTACCCATCTCCGGTGTGTTGTGATCAAAGACGGGGTATCCTGCCAACTTCAAACCTTCCTGGCTGACAGCCTCAAAAAAGCTTGAGCGGGTCATTTCATCAAGCGCCTCGGCCAGCACACGTGATCCATACTGCTGGCGGATAACCTTAAGTGGCACTTTACCAGGGCGAAAGCCCTTCAAACGCACTGTCCTGGAAAGTGACTGAAGACGCTTGCTGATCTCTTGCTCAATCTGATCAGCCGGCAGGGTAATGGTCATTCGCCGCCCAAGTCCTTCAATAGTCTCAACCGCAACTTGCATCTTTATTGACTCCAAACGTTTTCAGATTCATCGTCTTCAGTGAATGGCACAAGGCCTGCCTGCGAGACAGTCACAGGCTGATTATAATGGTGCGAAAGGAGAGACTCGAACTCTCACGGGTTACCCCACTGGCACCTAAAGCCAGCGCGTCTACCAATTCCGCCACTCTCGCAGAGACAACCATTTCCGCGCAATCCGTCTACCCTGCCCTTTGCTATCGGCAAAAACCTGGCATAAGGGGGAGTAATAAAATAAGGACGTGATGTTCAAGCCCTGTGGACAGCTTGTCTGTTTCCCTGAAACGACCTTCGCGCGGAGAAAATGGTGGGCCGTGTAGGGTTCGAACCTACGACCCGCTGATTAAGAGTCAGCTGCTCTACCAACTGAGCTAACGGCCCGCGGCGCATAGTGAAACATACTCGTACTATACGATTCAACAAAAAAATAAAAATGGGGTGAACGATGGGACTCGAACCCACGACAACCGGAATCACAATCCGGGGCTCTACCAACTGAGCTACGCTCACCACTAAAACCGTCAAAATATCCCGGCACAAAACCGGCAGCCGCAACGCAAAGACTGGCGCGCCCGGCAGGGCTCGAACCTGCTACCCTCGGCTTAGAAGGCCGATGCTCTATCCAAATGAGCTACGGGCGCATGAACAGCATAACAAGACCCGACAAACATACCAGACCACAGAAAAATGTGGTCGGGGTAGAGGGATTCGAACCCCCGACATCCTGCTCCCAAAGCAGGCGCGCTACCAGGCTGCGCTATACCCCGTGATGTGACATGCCTTGCCCATGACCTGATGCAAGGGTTGAGGATAATACGCTGCCCGATTACTATCGTCAATCAGCAAATCGACAGCGGCAACCATTGTTTTACCCGCACCACCCCGGCCCGCCTCCAGGCCATCGAAAAAAACCGTTAATCAGGCCTGTCGTGTCTCCGCCACCAGCCCCCACCAGGCCACCGCAAATGCCAGCAGACTGGCCAAAGCGGCAATCATGAAGGTCGCTTCGGCCCCCAGCCCCTCCCAAGCATAACCGCTATAGAAACTGCCGATAGCGCCACCGGCACCAAAGCTGATACTGCTATAGAGTGCCTGTCCACGGCCCTGATGACGGCCGGTAAACCAGCGATGAAAGAGGGTGATCACGACAGCATGATAAATCCCAAAACTGGCCGCATGAAGTAACTGTGCAAACAAAAGAATCACCGCATCATCGACAAAGCGTGCAATCAAAAACCAGCGCAGACTGGTCACCAGCAAACTCCAGAGCAACAGACGCCGCAGACCAAAACGGGGAATCAGCCGGTGCATAATAATAAAGACAGCAATCTCGGCCATAACCCCCAAAGCCCAGAGCAAGCCGATAATATTACTCGGGTAACCATGTTCATCGAGGTAGATCGAATAGAAAGCGTAATACGGGCCATGGCTCATCTGCATCAGAAAGCAAACAACCAGCAGCGATGCCACAGCAGGTTGACGGACAATGCCCCAAAGCGAATCCTGATGATTACTGACTGCCAACCGCCCCCGATCACAGACCCAATGACTGGCGAGAGCAATCGTCAACAACAATGCGAGAATAATCCAGGGCAAGATTGCGGCGCCCAGGCGATCAATAAGCAATCCAAGCAAGGCCACAGCGACAACAAAGCCGACCGAGCCCCAAAGACGAATAATACTGTAACGGTGGCTATCATCCCCAAGATGGCTCATCGTCACCGCCTCGAACTGCGGCAAGGAAGCATTCCAGAAAAAACTAAAGACGATCATCACCAGCATCAGCTCGCCCATGCCCTCGGCAATAAATACCGCCGCAAAGGCCAGCGCCGCCAACCAGGAGGCAAGGCGGACAACCCCCATACGCTGTTGGCGGTGATCAGCAATCCAGCCCCAGATATTTGGCGCGACAATCTTTGTCGCCATGATCACTGCCAGCAAACTGCCAATCGCCTCGGCACCATAACCCAGCGAGCGCAAATACATTCCCCAATAGGGTATCAACGAACCCAGGGCGGCAAAATAAAAGAAATAGAAGGCCCCGAGACGCCAATGTGCCAACCGCAGTTCAGCCATTACTCAAGCAAGAGACAGCGTCTGACAAATAGGCGATGCCTTTGGTTCAAGAGGATGGTGAAGCAGGCACCGCAGGCAGACCACTGTCGAGGTGACCATTCTGGGCCTGATGACGAAGATAATGGTCGAGCACAACAAGCGCCAGCATCGCCTCGGCAATGGGTGTCGCACGGATACCGACACAAGGGTCATGACGTCCTTTGGTAACCACCTCAACCGGCTGACCATGGCGATCAATCGAACGGCAGGGCAAGCGCAGGCTGGACGTCGGCTTGAGGGCAATACTGACGAGAAGATCCTGACCACTGGAGATGCCACCGAGAACCCCCCCGGCATGGTTGCTGAGAAAACCTTCCGGAGTAATTTCATCACGGTGTTCCGTGCCCTTCTGTTCAACAGAGGCAAAACCTGCGCCGATTTCAACCCCTTTGACAGCATTGATATTCATCATCGCCTTGGCAATATCAGCATCAAGACGATCAAACACCGGCTCACCAAGGCCAACAGGCATGCCTTCAGCGACAACATTAATGCGTGCGCCAATGGAATCGCCGGATTTACGCAAAGCATCCATATAGGCTTCCAGCTCGGCCACCTTGCTCGCATCAGGACAGAAAAACGGATTCCGGGAAACCTCATCCCAGTCAAGCGCCTCGGCCCGGATCGGCCCCAACTGAGCCATATAACCACGGATACGCAGCCCCAGATGATCGGCCAGATACTTGCGTGCAATACCCCCCGCAGCAACACGCATCGCCGTCTCGCGCGCCGAAGATCGACCACCACCGCGGTAATCACGCCGGCCAGCATATTTTTGATGGTAGGTATAATCGGCATGACCAGGACGAAAGCGATCCTTGATTTCGCCATAGTCCTTCGAACGCTGATCCGTATTATGGATCAGCAGACCGATAGGCGTACCCGTTGTCCGCCCCTCGAAGACCCCGGACAGAATCTCGACCCGGTCATCCTCCCGCCGCTGCGTAGTATGCCGTGACTGCCCCGGTTTGCGTCGATCCAGATCCGCTTGCAGATCTGCCGCCGACAGTTCGAGTCCCGGCGGACAGCCGTCAACAATGGCCCCCAGGGCCGGCCCGTGACTTTCGCCAAAGGTCGTGACCGTAAACAGTTTTCCAATCGTATTTCCTGACATGGGCGTATTGTAGCGATTTCGAAGGCCGCCGTCTCGCCCATTCCATGTATAATCATCGCCGCAGCAGATCAGCCTGAGCGGAGCAGCAAAGCCAACGTGGCCAAAAAACCAAAAACCAGCGACAACACCATAGCGATCAACCGCAAGGCCCGCCATGACTTTTTCATTGAAGAAGACTATGAAGCCGGCATTGCTCTTGAAGGCTGGGAAGTCAAAAGCCTGCGCGACGGGCATCTGCAACTGCAGGAAAGTTATGTCCTCATTCGCGATGCACAAGCCTGGCTCTTCGGTGCCCATATTTCACCGCTATCAACGGCGTCAACCCATATCCATCCGCAACAGACGCGCACCCGTCGCCTGCTGCTGCACCGACGCGAACTGGACAAGCTGATCGGCGCTGTAGAACGCCGAGGCTACACTCTCGTCCCTCTGAGCATGTACTGGCTGCGTGGTCGCGCAAAACTGAAAATCGGCCTCGGCCGTGGCAAAAAACAGTTCGACAAACGCGCCGCTGAAAAAGACCGTGACTGGAAACGCGAAAAACAACGCATCCTGAAGGGCCGCTAAAACATCACCATCCAGCGTGTATCCTTGATCATTACCGTCCACACCCTCATTTCATGTATAATCATACCTTACCAAAGGGGGCGACATGGCTTCGACGTGGGTCGCAAAACCGGAGGTGCATGCCGAGGTGCAGGATACCTCGTAAATCCATCTGCAAACTTATAGTTGCCAACGACGACAACTACGCACTCGCCGCTTAAAACCCGGTAGGGTGCCGTCTGACCGGGGCCGTGTCTGTGCGCTCGGATTTCAGGCGTCGACTCTCACAGAATCGCGCGGAAGCTCGTTCGGGGCCGAAGTGTTAAAACCTTACCGAACTCGCCAGTAGTCTTCCCTGCCCGTCGGGTAGCTGCGGGTTAAACTAATCGACGTGGATAAGCATGTAGAGCCGATGGCAGAGGGCTTGCGGACGCGGGTTCGATTCCCGCCGCCTCCACCATTTCAATATCCAAAGCCGTCCTATGACGGCTTTTTTATTGCCTGAAATCAGCCGGTTACCTGTATTTTAAATCTATTACCGGCCAACTAAATCCATTGACAGCCGGGGGCAACTGGGGGCAACATTAGGGGCAAGTGGACATGTAACACACGGAGTTGCCCCCATGCACCTATCAGATACCGCAATCCGTAACGCCAAACCCGGAGAGAAAGCCAAGAAGATGTTTGATGGTGCCGGGCTGTATCTTGAAATCTCTCCGAAAGGCGGCAAGTGGTGGCGACTCAAGTACCGCTTCGACGACGTAGAATAAAATAATCCGCAGCTTTGGCGTGGCAATAACAGTGCCTGGCAATATAGATTGCCTCGTATCCTTACTGGAAGGGTGGAAAAATGGACATGGACTTGAAGATTGGTGGCGCAACCGATTCGGTTTCGAAAATCTCACGGAAAGCGAGGTCAGATACCTCGTTCGTACCGAGAATGCTGACACCATCCGAAATCGAATCGCTGCGGCGGAAAAGCCGGGAGGCCAGGGCGCTCGCTCGAAAATACTTCCAGACGGCGTAACATCCACCAAGCCCTTAAAAGCGGCCCCAGACGGGGCCGTTTCTGATTCTGCTGGGTCACCTGTTGTCGGCGAGATCGGCGCTGATGTGGCGAGTGCCATACGTCGCCAATCCGGAAAATACAGCTTGATGAGGGCAGTCACGACAATAAGACAGGCAGAGGGTTTGGGAAGGCTCATATCCAGCCCCCGGCCAACGCCAATGGCTCACGGTTCTCTCTCGGCGACAATGAATCAGCGTCGTCGATCCCGGCAGTGGAACTCGATGCGGTCGTCAAAAGGGTCGCTCCCTTCCTTAAAGCTGCGGATGATGTAACGGTCGTCGAGACGTTTGCTGACCTTCCGTTTGCGGTAAAAACGGAAGCCAATAATCAGGGCGCACAGGCCGGTAAAGTAGAGGGCGTATTCCATAGTGGGTACACTACATGGAGCGAGATACCTTCTTCAAGCACGGTATGAGAAGAATATTCTGCTCCATGACCCACACCAGATGGGGGCAACTATGGGGGCATCTATCGAATATATTGACTGCAAAATATAATAATTACAGATAGTTGAGACGCTTTTTCGGTAGTCGCCGCCACCATTTAACTATACTGATAACATCCCGAAAAGCCCGTAAAACCGCGCGCTTTTTATTGCCTGCCTGTGCAATAGCATCTAGAGTTAGCGCATGGAATACCGAGATCATCAGCGGTCACTTTCAGGCTCCCCCAAGGATCGATGAAACCGTTGCCTCAAAATACTGCCCTCAGATACGGCCATCAGGAAAGCCGCCAGGGATAAACAGCACACGATCAAGGAGTCGACCATGGCATCAAGCGCTTCAGTTTCAGGGGCAGAAAGAAGATCGATGGCCAATGGAAGCGCATGATAATGTTCCACAACATATTGAAGATTCATCACTACGAATGGGCTTGGGGATAGACAGAATAACTCAACATACTCGGTCACACACAATTGGGCTGAACCATGACATATTTATTGGAAATACATTCAACAGTCATGAAAAAATCAATTGATTATGCACCCGACTTGTCGGGAAAAAGTTTTTCGACAAACTCGTTAGGCAAGTAAAAATAGAGAAGAGCATGGCGCAAGATTTCACTAAGTTGAAAAGAGATAAAAACCCGATGCCTGAATATATTAAACAGGCTTTGGAAGAGAATGATGTGGCTTTTGACTATGAATCACGCCCCGCATATCAAAAAAATGATTACATCGGCTGGATTGAAAGAGCAAAAAAACAGGGAACAAAAGAAAAACGTCTTCAGCAAATGATCCATGAACTAAAAATTGGGGG
>JALWQD010000156.1 GCA_026994735.1 Gammaproteobacteria bacterium
TCCCCATCGTCTAGTCGGCCTAGGACACCGCCCTTTCACGGCGGCAACAGGGGTTCGAATCCCCTTGGGGACGCCATTCTAATTTGTAGGTTGTTGAATTATAAAGAAAATAAAAGCCCCGTGTTTTTAAAAAAACACGGGGCTTTTTAATGTCCTGATTTTACTGAAAATATTTTAGGGGTTCGAATGGCCCCCGGGCCGCCACCTTATTCCGCATGGCGCTGTTTTGAATCATGTTTCTTTGTCAAAGTTTCAATGATAGCGCAGTGGTTATCGCTGCTCGAGTTGCTTCGACAGGTTGCAACGAGTTTTTCCAATTCATTTTGCATCGCTTTAAGATCGTTAACTCGCTGCCGAATAAGTTCGCATTTATGCTCTGCAATTTCTCGCGCCTGGGAACAGTTGTGCTTGTCTAGTGATAAAAGGTCAGTAATCTCGTTAAGGGTAAAACCAAGTTCCTGTGCGCGTTTAACGAATCGAATGTGGTCGGCAACACCTGCTGAATAACGTCGGTAGCCTTGTGCTGGTTTCTCTGGCTCATTGATCAGGCCGATGCGTTGATAATAACGAATCGTCTCAACGTTTACGCCGGCGGTTTTGGCCAATGTGCCGATGGTAATGTTATCCGTCATCAGGGGTGTTGTATGGCTGCATCGGGTTGATGTTATCAATAAGTCCCATGTCTAATTTCCCTGTTGCCAGCGCAGTCGAGAGTTCTTCGCGAGCATGTTGTTCTGTGGCAGTCAGCATACCGCTCTTGAGGTCAAATTGAGTATCAGTGACGCCATCAAGCGGGGTGACGATGTTTCTGCTTTTCAGGATACAGGCACCACTGACTTTAAAAAATAGGAAGTCTGTTATGAATGAATTGATCAACCCGCACAACAAGAAAGCTGAGTGACATCTTTGTTGAATGTTTGTGCGCAAAGCTTCAGTCCCTCAACCATGGTTAAATAGGGGAATAATTGTTTGGCCAGATCGGTGATGGTCATCCGGCTACGAATGGCGAGCACCGCGGTTTGAATGATTTCCCCGGCCTCAGGCGCCAGGATCTGGGCACCTATCAAACGGCCGCTGCTGGATTCCGTGACCAGCTTTATGAAGCCTCGTGTATCAAAATTGGCCAGTGCTCGTGGCACGTTATCCAGCGTCAAGCTGCGGCTGTCTGTTTCAATATTATCGGCATGTGCCTGTTCCTCCGATAATCCCACCGTAGCGACTTGTGGATCAGTAAAGATCACTGCAGGCATGGCCGTTAGATCCAGCGCAGCGTCACCACCCGTCATATTTATTGCCGCACGGGTGCCCGCAGCGGCGGCGACATAGACAAACTGAGGTTGATTGGTGCAATCGCCTGCGGCATAGATATGGGGTATAGAGGTACGCATGTGGTCGTCGATGATGACAGCGCCATCAGATGTTGTTTGTACGCCTGCTGCGTTGAGTCCCAGGTCTGTGGTGTTTGCTGCTCTGCCGGTTGCTACCAACAGGCGGTCACTCTGAAAGGTGCCATTATTCGTGTCAACGGTGAAGGTATTATCGGCAAAGCGAATATGCGA
>JALWQD010000157.1 GCA_026994735.1 Gammaproteobacteria bacterium
GAACAACATTGCTGGATCAGATTCTTGACAGTCATCCGGATTTGCAGGTCATCGAGGAGCAGGAAATGCTCTCTGGTCTATGCGCTCACTTGCCTGCTTATCCGCAGTCACTGGCCGATATTACGCCGCAACAGATCGCGGCGCTGCGGGAGCAATATTTTGCCCATGCGCGACAACATCTGCAGACGGGTGGCGGCGATCGTTTTGTCGATAAAATGCCTTTGAATATTGTTGATGTTGGTCTGATTGCACGGCTGTTTCCGGGGGCACGGATTATCCTTGCCCTGCGTCATCCCTGTGATTGTTGTCTGAGCGCATTCATGCAGTCCTTTCTTGTCAACGATGCCATGGCTAGTTTCTCATCACTGGCCGATGCCACACGCCTTTATGCCGAGGTGATGGCCCTGTGGCAGCTTTACTGCCAGCACTTGCCCCTGAATATCCATCAGGTTCGCTATGAAGATCTTGTTGATGATCTGGAAGGTGAGGCGCGGCGGTTGCTGGCTTTTCTTGACTTGGCGTGGGATGACCGTGTGCTCGCCTATAATCGCCATGCGCGTGCGCGGAAGCTGATCACGACACCGAGTTATAACCAGGTGACGGAAGAAATCTATACCCGTGCCCGTTACCGCTGGCAGCGCTATGCAACCGCCCTGACACCATTCATGCCACGGTTGGCACCTTTTATTGAGGATTTCGGTTACGCCGAGCCGGAGAGCTGAAGGGACGCAGGCCTTGATCAGGGTTTTCCTGTCGTTTATCAAGTCCGGCCTCGAATCGACGCTAAATAGAGAGAGTTTTTCGCCCATTTTGGCGATGTCCTTAAGGCCCGTCAGGTTCAGCCATGAGTCAGTGGGCTATGGGGATCTCGTTTTTGGCGGTTATTTGACGCGGTGTCGGTGCGTTTCCGAGGCCATCAACAGGGGAATGTGAGTAATGGAAAAGGCAAATATTGGCTTGATTGGTCTCGCCGTGATGGGCCAGAATCTGGTGCTGAATATGGCTGATCATGGTTATCGCGTGGCAGTTTTCAATCGGACAACGGAGAAGGTTGACGATTTCATTAATGGCGCGGCGCAAGGAAAGTCGATTATCGGCACGCACAGTATGGCCGATCTGGTGGCTTCGCTGGAGAGTCCGCGCAAGGTCATGCTGATGGTTAAGGCCGGTGAGGTGGTTGATCATTTCATCGATCAGCTGGTGCCTTTGCTTGATCCTGGGGATGTCATTATCGATGGTGGTAATTCTCATTACCCGGACAGTACCCGACGGACACAGCAGTTGCGGGAGAAAGGCTTGCGCTTTATTGGTGCAGGGATTTCCGGCGGTGAAGAAGGCGCTCGTCATGGGCCCTCGATTATGCCCGGTGGTGATCCGCAGGCATGGCCTCTGGTGAAGGATATTTTTCAGTCAATCGCTGCCCAGGTCGATGGTGAGCCTTGCTGTCACTGGGTTGGTCAGGATGGCGCCGGGCACTTCGTCAAGATGGTCCACAATGGCATCGAATACGGCGATATGCAGCTGATCTGCGAGGCCTATGCG